>NZ_CEVCIF010000002.1:0-142171 GCF_982245605.1 Coprobacter fastidiosus
ATTCGCAAAACTTTGTGTATGAATTAGTTGGCTAATTTTATACTATTTACTGAATCTCCCTTTCAAAGAAAAAAGAACATACAAACAGCCTCAGACAAAGTTACCAAACAGATTCTAAGAGCCTGTCTAAATTTTTCCGACAAAAAAATATTATCAGGTCATTTTTGTGTTTTCTTCCGGTCTTTTTCCCGTTTTCACTCGTCAGATAGCCTGCTATCATCCTCATAAAAACAGAAAAACATACTCCGAAGAAATTCTCAAATCTGACCCGAGTAAAATTCAGACAGGCTGTAAGGCCCTTAAGGCCTTGCATAATTGATCGGGACAAGAAGTAGAACGTACTCCGCAATGAATCCCTTCTAAACGGGAGATAACATCTTCGACTCTCATTCCTTTCACCAAAGACGATATTCCCTGCAAATTACCATTACAGCCTCCTTTGAAAACGACTTTTTCTATTCTTCCATCCTGCACTTCCAGCTCAATATCAGTACTACACGTTCCCTTTGGTTTATAGTTTATTTTCATTACATCCGAATATATTTACCGCTACAAAATTATAGATTATAAACGATTAAGACAATAAAACTTTTTAATTTATAAAGCATTCTATGTTTTCGTGTAAGTAAAACATAGTTACTGACAGTCCTTTTCGGAGCAATCTTATGAATACGGAATGGTAAGAAAAATTATCAATAACGTACAACACATCGTTTGGGATATATTCGTAACCTTGCTTTCGATCATTACATAATTTCAAATTCATCGTGCGATTATCAATAACAGATATGACAACAAAAGACATTCAAAAACAGTAATGCAGCAATGTAGACACTACGAGATGAACAGTATCTTCAAGTATATAGTGAAACTATAGCAGATGTCTTTATCCAACCTTCACCAACGGAAAAAAGAGAAATTTACCGATATAACAGGGAAAAGCAGCATCAGGCATGAAAAAAATATTCCGAGAAATTTGTGTCGCAATAAGATTTATGTAATTTTGTAGTTGTATTTCAAAATTACATAAATGAATATAGAAACAAAATATATCCGCCGGGAATTATCCGCCGTGATAGAAGAGGCATATCGTTACTTCTCAGTCATAACCATTACCGGCCCACGTCAGTCCGGTAAAACTACACTGATCCGTAATTTGTTCCCGCACCTACCGTATTACTCTTTGGAGAACCTCGATGTACGGAGTTTTGCCGAAAATGATCCGATAGCTTTTCTGAACCAACATGTGAAAGGCATGATTCTTGACGAAGTACATAATGCACCAAATCTTTTGTCATATATACAAGGTATGGTGGACGATGACGCAGATCGGCGATTTATTCTTTCGGGCAGTTCGCAATTTGCCATGCTGAAAAAGGTCACACAGTCTTTGGCAGGACGTACCGCCGTTTTCGAATTATTGCCCTTATCCTATTCTGAAGTACGGGAAACAGTCACCGATACACCGCTGGACCATCTGCTGTTCAACGGATTCTATCCCGCGATCTATTCGGGGCGTAACGTGCCTAAATTCCTCTATCCGGCATATATGAAAACCTATCTGGACAAGGACGTTCGCGATTTACTACAAATTAAGGACATGATGCAGTTCCATATGTTTATTCGGCTTTGTGCCGGACGTGTCGGCTCGCTATTCAAAGCCTCCGAACTGGCGAACGAAATCGGTATCAGCTCCCACACAGTTACAGCGTGGTTGTCTGTGCTACAAGCATCCTATATCGTGACTCTGCTGCCCCCATATTTCGAGAATACACGCAAACGGCTGACCAAAACACCCAAGCTCTACTTTATGGATACGGGACTTGCCTGCTATCTGCTCGGTATCGAATCCTCAGAACAACTTTCACGGGACAAAATGCGAGGGGCACTGTTCGAAAATTTCATCGTAACGGAAGCATTGAAACGGCGGTATAACCAAGGCAAGGAGAGCAACCTCTATTTCTACCGGGACTCAAACCAGAACGAGATCGATCTGTTACTGAAAAAAGGTTCGGGATTGTACGGTATCGAAATCAAGTCAGCTATGACCTACCATGAGGATTTTGAAAAGACATTGAAACAAATGAACAACTGGATCAAAGTTCCCATAGAGGGCAAGGCGGTAGTCTATGCGGGCACACTCGAAAACACCACCGGAAAAATCAGTTTGTTGAATTATGCCCACTTGGACGATGTGCTGGAGTAAACCATCAAAGTTTGTTCAACTCACCATCCTACCACTGCATAGAAATTCACAATTCACCACATAAAATGTGACGGTACATCAAAATAACAGAATAACAAACAACTAAAGACAAATATGAAGCAATCGTTTTAATGGCTATTATTCCAGAAAATATAATTTACAGTATGAAAAAAATAGTATTCATTATCTGCATGGTCTTGTGCAACACACTACTCGCATTCGCCCAAAACAAGCAAGAAATTGTATATCTGAAAAACGGAGACAAAGTAAAGGGAATCATCATCGAAGAAATACCCAATACATCTATAAAAGTAAAAACATCGAACGGCAGCATACTTGTCTATTCTATACATGAAATAGAAAAAATTATATCGCCCGAAGATGAAATCTTTCAAAAAAAATTTCGTCTCAAACAGTACAACAACAATCCGACTTATGATAAAACAGGTTACAAAGGATTCATAGATTTCGGAGGAGTAATAGGGATCGGAAATAGAGGAGACGGGGCAATTGCCGTATCAACAACTCACGGATATCAGTTTAACCCATATTTTTTCTTCGGAGCTGGTATCGGAATAGAATACCACATGAATTGGGAGACTTTTTTTATTCCTGTTTTTGCTGATATTAAAACGTATTTTCTCAACAAGAATATATCTCCGTTTTTAGGTCTGAAAGCCGGATACTCGGTTTATGACGGCAAAGGCTGTTATATAAACCCTCATATCGGAGTCACTCTTTCCAGCTCTCCTCGATTCGGTATGAATTTAACAATAGGATATAATATGCAAAAAGCGAAAATCAACGACAGACCGAAGAACATCAAAAATTATAAAGATAATATGGCAATCAACGGAATATCTATAAAACTCGGTTTTGAATTCTAAGAGCTTCTCCTATAAAGAACACAAAAAGAGGCCTTAAAAGACCTCTTTTTATATCTTAAGCCCCAAAGGGTGTTATTCTTCATCGTCAGCTTCTTTCATATTATGAAAAACATTCTGAACGTCTTCATCATCTTCAAACTTTTCAAGCAGTTTTTCAATTGAAGCACGCTGCTCTTCCGTCACTTCTTTAGTATCATTCGGAATACGTTCAAACTCAGCACTTTCTATCTCGAATCCATTTTCTTCAAGATATTTCTGAATGTTGCTGAACGATTCGAACTCTCCGTATAAAACAATCTCTTCCCCGTCGGCTTCAAGTTCATCTACTCCATAATCAATAAGTTCAAGTTCAAGATCTTCAAGAGAAACCCCTTCCTTAGCCTTAATCTTAAACACGCTCTTATGATCGAAAAGGAAAGATAAACTACCGCTGGTTCCTAACGATCCGCCGAATTTATTGAAATAACTACGCACATTGGCAACGGTACGGGTAGGATTATCTGTCGCAGTTTCTACTACAATAGCGATACCGAAAGGTCCGTATCCTTCATAAACGATTTCTTTATAATCGCCCTCATCTTTTGATGTCGCCTTTTTAATCGCACGCTCCACATTTTCTTTCGGCATATTGGCAGCCTTAGCATTCTGCATAAGAACACGCAAACGCGGATTAGCATCGGGATCAGGACCGCTGGCCTTCACGGCAATCGAAATTTCTTTACCTAATTTTGTAAATGTACGCGCCATGTTTCCCCAGCGCTTTAACTTTCTGGCTTTACGATATTCAAACGCTCTTCCCATTGTATTTTATTCTTATATTTCTTATTTATATAAACAATTATCTGAGTTTCGCATTAAGCTTCTGTTGCAAATTACCAATAATCCGGTTCATTATCGATTCGATTTGCTTATCATTCAATGTCTTGGTTTCATCCTGCAGAATGAAAGAAACAGCATAAGATTTTTTTCCTGATTCCAGATTCTTTCCTTCATAAACATCGAAGAGGTACACGTCTTTCAACAGTTTACGTTCAGTGTCATAAGCAACCTTCTCTATTTCGGCAAACTGTACGGAAGCATCGACCAATAACGCTAAATCCCGTTTCACGGGAGGAAATTTAGAAATTTCACTAAATGTGACTTTATTTTTTACGGCTTCTTTTACAAGGAGAGTCCAATTCATTTCAGCATAAGATACCTCAGTTTCAATATCGAACGATTTCAATATTTTTTTCGAGACTAATCCGAACTTCGCAAGAATTTTTCCACCGTTCCGCATCGTATAAACCAACGCAGCATCAAATATATCGTCTGAAATCTGAGAAAATTGTAATTTTTTCATATCGACACCCAAACGGACAAAGATATTCTCTACATACCCTTTCAGCTCGAATACCGAAGATTTTTCATCCGGATGTGCCCAACTTCCCGATACACGATTACCCGTAATCCATAAGCCGAGATGCTGCGCTTCCGAATAAGATGCCAGTGCATTTTTAGACGTATCGGCATCCGCATCATAATTATAACAATTCCCGAATTCGTAGAATTTCAAATCCGGCCGGCGACGGTTGATGTTATAAGCTAAACTCTCCAACCCTCCGAAAAGTAAAGTTTGTCTCATAACATTGAGATCATTACTCAACGGATTAAGAAGCGGAACACAGTTCTTTTCAGGATAAGTCGTCAAAGAGGCATAATAGGCACTTTTTGTCAACGAATTATTCATGATTTCATTGAATCCGCATCCGGTCAACTGTTCTGCAATCAAATTATACAACCGATGATTCTCATCCGTCATCGTTTTGTATGAAAGATTAGAATGTACAGAATCTGTAAATTCGACATTATTATATCCATAAATACGGAGAATGTCCTCTATAACATCGACATCTCTTTGAACATCTACCCGATAAGTAGGAACACTCAATGTCAGAACTCCATCTTTTTCATCTAAGATTTCAATTTCAAGGCTGGAGAGAATACTTTTTACCATATCTTGAGGAATCACCTTACCGACAAGACTGTTCAAACGGTCATAGCTGAGTTCTACCCTGAAATTATCGATTTTGTTCGGATACACATCTACGATTTCTCCCGTTATCTTTCCTCCGGCCAACTCTTTCACCAATAATGCCGCACGTTTAAGTACATAGATCAAATTATTAGGATCAGCACCTCTTTCAAAACGGAATGAAGAGTCGGTATTAAGCCCGTGACGACGTGCCGTCTTACGCACCCACATCGGACTGAAATATGCCGATTCGAGGAATACATCCGTTGTTTGTTCGGTTACACCCGATTTCAGGCCGCCGAACACCCCGGCAATACACATTCCTTCTTTTTCATTACAAATCATCAGATCTCGATCCGACAAAGAACGTTCGACACCATCCAGGGTTACAAACTTAGTCCCCTCCGGAAGTGTTTTTACAATAACCTTTCCTCCCTCGATATGATTCAAATCGAAACAATGCAAAGGTTGCCCGGTTTCATGCAATAGAAAGTTGGTAATATCTACAACATTATTGATAGGCCGCAAACCTATCGCCAATAATCGTTGCTGCAGCCATTCGGGACTCTCTGTCACTTTTACATCCCGTATTGTAATCCCGCAATACCGAGGACAAGCCTCGGTATTTTCGACCGATACCGATATAGCTTTCCCCTCTTTATCATCGACAGCAAATGCCTCTACGGAAGGACGTCTCAAGACGGCATCATACCCGTTTTGTTTTAAATAAGCCGCCAAATCGCGAGCTACACCATAATGTGAAGCGGCATCGACACGATTAGGAGTTATATCGACCTCCAATACATAATCACTTTTTACATTATAATAATCTTTAGCCAATGTACCGGGAGCAACTGTATCGGGCAATACGATAATTCCATCATGACTATCACCGATTCCTATCTCATCTTCGGCACAAATCATCCCGAAAGATTCTTCTCCGCGTATTTTTGATTTTTTAATCGTGAATGTTTCGTCTCCCGAATAAAGTACAGTACCGACAGTTGCGACAACGACATGCTGACCTGCCGCAACATTAGGAGCTCCGCAAACAATCTGCACAGGTTCGCCGTTACCCAAATCGACAGTCGTTATGTGGAGATGATCAGAGTTAGGATGATCTATACAAGTCAACACTTTACCGATTACCAGACCTTCCAATCCGCCTTTTATCGTTTGTACCTCTTCTACTCCACCCGTTTCGAGACCTATTGAGGTAAGGGCAGCTGCAACTTCTTCCGGAGTCTGCGAGATATTCAAATAATCTTTCAGCCAATTATACGAAATATTCATTTTGTATATAATTTTAAAGGTTCAGCAGGACAAAGGTTATAAATTTTACTGGTCAGGTAAAGAATATTCACCTTGCTGCTTATATAATTTTATTTTTTCAACATCATAAAATAATAAAAACAAATGACCCAAAACCGCACTTTAATAAAAAAGTATGCAAAGTTAATAAGATTATTTGTGTTATTAAAAAGTAGCGAGCGAAAAGTATTCTCAAAACGAGCCTCTTACCCGCATCTTTTTCATCGGCCTTTTACAATATACCTGAATTTAGCAGGAACAGGTGTTTCAAAAAACATGTCTCTCCTCGTTACGGGATGAACGAACCTCAAACGAGAAGCATGAAGAGCCAAACGCCCTAAAGGGTTGCATGTAGCTCCATATTTTTTATCTCCGATAATACTGTGCCCCAGGTCTTTCATGTGTACCCGAATCTGATTTTTCCGTCCGGTAGCCAATTGCAATTCTACTAAAGAATATTTTCCGTTGCTTTTGAGCACCTCATAGCGAGTAAGCGCATATTGTCCCTCATCCTTATTCTGTGTAGAATAAACCTCATAAGCAGCATTTTCGGCAAGATAAGAAGACACCTCTCCCTTATCTTTATCGAAAGCACCTTCCACAACTGCGACATAACGTCGGTCCAGCACCATATCGTTCCAAGACCGTTGCATAGTTTCCTGAATCTGTTGACTTTTGGCAAACATCATCAACCCAGATGTATCCCGGTCGAGCCGATGGATAATGAATATTCTGCCAACAGGATCATCTGCTTTCACGTAATCGCTAAGTATGTGATAGGCTGTTTTTTCTTTAATGCGATCTGTCGACATCGAAAGGAGTCCGTATCCTTTATCAATGACAATCAAAAACTCGTCTTCGTACACAATACGCAGACGACTATGCTTAAACACCCTAAATCCTCTTTCAAAATTTATCGCCAATTCATCACCGGAATGCAAAAGATCATCGAACTGTGTCGTAGGAATATTATTTATTGCAACCTGACGATGGGACAAAAGAGACTTTACCGTTGTCTTACTCTTTTCAGGAAACAACGAGAACAGATAATCCAACAATTTGACAGGACCTTCCTGCACCGAATATGTCTTTATCGAACTTTCCTGATTATATCTTCTATTGCTTTTTCTATTATTACGAGTTTGTCTCATGTTAAGCATTCTTTTTATTTCAAGTTACAAAGATAGACATTCAAGAATATTTTACAGGGTATATTTCATAAATTCAGAAAAGATATTCAAAAAGTCCAGATATATAATTCATCGAAAAATTCGGACTGTCTCTGAAAGCCTCTGTCTATAAGATTTTAAAAGAGTTCTTTTGCTATTCCATAAAATGTCATTACTTTTGCATGATAAATTTTTACGTTGCGATATTATGAAAATGAAAATACATCAGGAAGGACAAAACATACTTATTATATTATGTATTATCTTACTGATACTGAATAGCCTCATTCACTATTTTATAAACATACATTATGTTTCTATCCCTTTTCTTGTAATTTCGATCATATTCTTTTTATTGGTTCTCAATTTTTTCAGATCACCCAAAAGACATTATAAAGGAGATATAGAAAACAGCATCGTAGCCCCCGCCGATGGTACGATCGTAGCCGTAGAAGAGGTTATGGAAAATGAATATTTCCATGATAAAAGAATTCAGGTATCTATTTTCATGAGTATATTCAACGTACATGCCAACTGGTTTCCGGTAAACGGAACGGTAACCCATGTAAGCCATCAAAACGGACGTTTTATGGCAGCATATCTTCCCAAATCAAGTACAGAAAACGAACGTTCTACAGTAGTTATCAAAACAGATAAAGGTGAAGAAATTCTTATGCGTCAAATTGCCGGAGCTATGGCACGCCGCATTGTCACCTATGCAGAAGTCGGAGATAAATGTCATATAAACGAACATATGGGGTTCATAAAATTCGGTTCCCGCGTAGATGTATTTCTTCCTTTAGGGACAGAGGTTCTTGTCAAATTAAATGACAAAACGACAGGGAATATAACTCAAATTGCCAGATTATAGCTTTGTCGAAAAACAGGAAAAGACAATGCCTAAATGACATCATTATGAAAAAAATTATAGTCCACATACCCAATGCAATTACATGTCTGAATTTACTATCAGGATGTTTTGCTTGTCTTTTCGCATTTAAAACCGATTTTGAAGCGTCAGCTTTGTTTATCTGTCTGGCTGCACTGTTTGACTTTATGGACGGATTTGCCGCCCGATTATTAAATGCCTACTCCCCTATGGGAAAGGAGTTGGATTCTTTAGCAGACTTGATCAGTTTCGGCATGGCTCCAGGTATCTTGATATTCTCTTTTACCGGACAATTAATCACTCCCGAATATCCGATATTCATTCGAGAATACTTCCCTTATTTAGCATTCTTAATACCGGTTTTCTCCGGTTTGAGACTGGCCAAATTCAATATCGATACACGTCAAATTACGTCTTTCATCGGATTACCGGTTCCGGCTGATGCACTTTTCTGGATCGGAGTTTGCTTTTGGGGACTTGAAAACGGATTCAATATTTATGTATTAGGCTGTTTGATCCTAATCTTTTCCTATTTATTGGTATCCGAATTGCCGATGTTTTCTTTAAAATTTAAAGACTTATCATTGCGCAATAATTACATACGGTATATTCTTTTATTAGGAGCAATAGTCTTTATTACATTATTCGGATTCGGCGGATTCGCCGCAGCTATTGTACTTTACATCGTTTTATCAGTTATTAATATAAAACTGTGAAAACAAAAACGGAACGGTTTTTGTTAAAATATAATCGATGCACACAAAATATTCTCAGTTATGGTTATTATTCTCTATAGTCTCCTATTTATATTCATCTTTATCCTTCTTTTAGGATTAGGTTTTATTGGCACGATAATACGTGTCCTTTTTGGAAATACACGACGTAACTCCGATACGACAAAAAACTCCGGCAATCGTCAGGACGGACGCAGTTCAACAAAATGGTATACTTACCAAAAAAGAAGAGAAAAAATATTCGACAAAACAGATGGTGAATATGTCGAGTTTGAAGAAATAAAAGAAGAAAAGTAAGAGCTCGCCCAAATTTCGTACAGACATTTTCTGAGAATCTTTTGAGAGCGTTTTTCAGTTTCGATAAAAAATATCGAACTACATGATATACAGAAACAGGAAAACAAAACGGAAAGAAACTCCAAAAACTGACCCGAGCAAAATTCAAACAGGCTCTAAGATTATTTATTTCTCCCCTATTTCCATCCAACTGCAACAAAAAATTCTCCGAATTTTAAATATTTTTTCGTCCCGAAAAATAAATACACAAAAACAAAATGACCATAAAATGTGTTTAACCAACAAATCGTCCGGTTTGTTGAAGAGATCTCTAAACGAATAAACACTACAAATATCGGTTATCTTTTTATTTCAAACCGCAAAATTATAGTAATATGAAAAAAATACAAGAACCTATCATAGGAGGATTTTTTGCAACCCTTGCCTTATTATTTGTCTCTTTTATCGAAAATATCAGCGGATCATTCAATTATATTTCACCTATATTTTTATCATCAATAGCAGACGATTCTATTTTAGGAGCTTTCTTCTTGCAATTAATTGCAGGCTGGATATTTGCATTCATATACAGTCTTTTCTTTATTAAAATACTGAGTTGGGCAAAAAATGATTGGATAAGAGGCTTGATATATGGGATCGTAATAGCCATATTAATGGAAATAGGTCTATACATAGCAGTGGATAATATCATTCTTCCGAACCTCATATTAGACACAATCGGCATGCTTATCGCCTACGGAATATTCGGTATCGTTCTCGGAGCTTTCATTCCTTTGTCAAAAAGAGAAAAATAAATAACGAATTATCGGTTTCGACATTTTTTCAAGAACATTCAAAAAGAAAAAGCGCCATATTATTTGCAAATAATAATATTTAATGTACATTTGCAACATCAAAATAAAAGACTTATGACAAATATTACTTTACATCACGGTCATCATCATTCTTAACTCAAATGAGGTGAGCTGTAATTGTATTGTAAAAAAGAAATATAAATAGAAGGCTTGCCGATCGGGTAAGCCTTTTTTTTATGTCCGGAACAAAATTAATTTATAAACTTATAAAAACAATTTATCATGTTACGCATTGCTGTTCAATCAAAAGGTCGTTTATATGAAGACACAATGGGACTTCTCACGGAAGCCGGAATCAAATTATCCTCAGCCAAACGAACTTTATTGATCCCCGCCCGGAATTTTCCTGTAGAAATTCTTTTTCTAAGAGACGATGATATTCCCGATTCGGTCTCTTCCGGTGTCGCCGACATAGGGATCGTAGGTAAAAACGAATTTATGGAAAAGGAAAAGCAAGCTCGCATCGTTAAAAATCTGGGATTCAGCAAATGCAGGCTTTCTCTCGCAATTCCTAAAGACGAAGAGTATCAAGGTCTGGAATGGTTCTCGGGTCGTAAAATTGCGACATCCTATCCGGTAATCTTAAACAAATTTCTAAAAGACAACCACATAAATGCCGATATACACGTTATTACAGGATCTGTAGAGATTGCTCCGGGAATAGGCCTTGCCGATGCGATTTTCGATATTGTGAGTTCGGGAAGTACCCTTGTCAGTAACCGACTGAAAGAAGTCGAGGTCGTTGTAGAATCGGAGGCTATACTCATTGCCAACAATAATCTGACAGACGAAAAACTCGAAATACTGGAAGAGTTGATATTCCGAATCAATGCCGTTCAAGCCGCCGAAGACAAAAAATATATACTGATGAATGTTCCCAATAACTCTTTAGATAAAATACTTGAAGTCTTACCGGGAATCAAAAGTCCCACCATCATGCCTCTCGCAAAAGAAGGCTGGAGTTCGGTGCATACGGTTCTTGAAGAAAAACGTTTTTGGGAAATCATCAACAAACTAAAAACTGCCGGAGCTGAAGGTATATTGGTACTGAACATCGAAAAAATGGTATTATAATTATGGAAATCATCGAATATCCGTCCCGAGATGACTGGAACAAAATCACCGAACGTCCGCATTTAGATACTTTAGCCTTACACGAAAAGGTTAGAAACATATTAAACGAAATCCGGGAAAACGGAGATTGTGCGATACGTTCATATACAGAACAATTTCAAGGAGTCAGATTGTCAGAACTGGAGGTTCAGGAAAACGAATTCGCCGAAGCCGAAAAGCTGCTTGACAAAGAGTTGAAAGAAGCTATTTTGACGGCAAAAAAAAATATAGCTAAATTCCATGCTTCACAGGCTATAACACCTCAAAAAATAGAGACTACCGAAGGAGTAACATGCTGGCAAAAAGCAGTAGGCATAGAACGAGTCGGGCTTTATATTCCGGGAGGTACAGCACCTTTGTTCTCTACGGTATTAATGCTTGCCGTACCGGCTCGTATTGCCGGCTGTCGTGAGGTCATTATGTGCAGCCCGTGTAACGCAAACGGAAACATCCACCCGGCAATTCTTTTTGCAGCCCGTACCGCAGGGGTCGATAGGGTTTTCAAATTAGGAGGTGTTCAAGCAATCGGAGCAATGGCATACGGCACGAAAAGTGTTCCTAAAGTTTATAAAATATTCGGTCCCGGAAACCAATACGTAACTGCAGCAAAACAGATCGTGAGCCTGAAAGATGTAGCAATAGATATGCCTGCCGGACCATCAGAGGTCGAAGTCATTGCAGACAGCTCTTCTTTTCCTGAATTTGTGGCTTCGGACTTTTTATCACAGGCCGAACACGGTGCAGACAGTCAATCGATATTGCTCACTACCGAAAAATCGGTGATCGAAAACGTAAAACAAGAGATCGAGCGTCAACTCGAACAGCTCCCCAGAAAAGATCTGGCAAAAAAATCATTAGAACACAGCCGCCTTGTATTATTAAACGACTGGGATGAAGTCATCGATCTTACCAATGAGTACGCTCCCGAACATCTCATCATTCAAAGCAGTAACTATTGGGAATTGAGTGAAAGAGTCATCAATGCAGGATCTGTCTTTCTCGGCCCATATACTCCCGAAAGTGCCGGGGACTATGCTTCGGGAACAAATCATACCTTACCGACAAGCGGATATGCAAAATCTTACAGCGGAGTAAATCTGGATAGCTTTATACGAAAGATAACATTTCAGGAAATCAGCCGGAAAGGACTGCAGAATCTCGGGAACACTATAGAGACAATGGCCGCCAATGAAATGCTCGACGCTCATAAAAACGCCGTATCGGTAAGACTCGCAAAAATAAACCAATAATAAACACAGCATGAAAAAATTAGAAAAACTGGTTCGACCCAATATATGGAGGCTCAAGCCTTACTCTTCGGCACGAGATGAATTTAAAGGTGAAGCATCTGTTTTTCTCGATGCCAACGAAAACCCGTACAATACTCCGTATAACCGCTATCCTGACCCTCTACAATGGAAAGTTAAAGAAAAAATCGCCGACTTAAAAGGGGTAAACATAGAGTCTATTTTTCTCGGCGTAGGAAGCGACGAGCCGATCGATCTTTTATACCGGGCTTTCTGCGAGCCGGGTATAGACAACGTTATAGCCATCGATCCGACCTACGGGATGTACAAAGTATGCGCCGACATCAATAATGTGGAATACCGCCCTGTCCGACTCAACAACGATTTCGATTTCGAACCGGACAAACTTCTGGCAGAAGCCGACTCTAACAGTAAACTGCTATTTCTATGCTCTCCGAATAATCCTTCGGGGAATTCGTTTTCCTTTGAAAAGATACGGTATATATTAGATAATTTTCAAGGCATTGTTATTGTTGATGAGGCCTATATAGATTTCTCTGCTTATCCTTCTCTTTTGGAGAAACTCGACCAATACCCTAACTTGGTGGTATTACAGACTTTTTCCAAAGCATGGGGAAGTGCAGGAATACGTTTAGGAATGGCTTTTGCATCAAAAAATATTATTCAGATATTCAATAAGATAAAATATCCTTATAATATTAACCGGTTGACACAGGAACACGCTTTGGAGCTCTTGAAACGAAACGGAGAAATACAAGCATGGGTAAAAGAGCTTGTCTCAGAAAGAGAAATCCTTCAAAAAGAGTTATCCGCACTTCCGGTCATACTGCACATATACCCAAGCGATGCAAATTTTTTACTGGTAAAAACCCGGGACGCTCAAGCCTTATATGATTATTTGGTCGCAAAAGGGATCATCGTGCGTAACCGTAACAAGATCACCTTATGCGAAAACTGCCTCCGTATTACAGTCGGTACACCCGAAGAAAACAAGGCATTGATCGACGCATTAAAAAAAGTAACGTTATGAACTCTATAAAAAAAGCCCTATTCATAGACCGGGACGGAACTCTCGTAGTAGAACCTCCTGTCGATTATCAACTGGATAGTCTTGAAAAATTAGAATTTATTCCGAAAGTATTCCGCAACCTGCATTTCATTAAAGAAAAACTCGATTTCGAATTGGTCATGGTAAGTAATCAAGACGGTTTAGGGACAGATTCTTTTCCTGAAGAGACTTTTTGGCCTGCACAAAATAAAATCATACGTGCTTTTGAAAATGAAGGGGTGACTTTTGATAATATTTTAATAGACCGTTCTTTCCCTGAAGAAAATCTCCCTACTCGAAAACCCGGAACCGGAATGTTAAAAGAATATCTTGACGGAAGTTATAACATGAAACAATCTTTTGTCATAGGTGATCGCATCACCGATATGCAGCTTGCAAAAAATATGGGTTGTCGGGGAATATTCTTAAAAAATGAAGAACAAGGATTACAAGAAATAACAGATAACGGGCTCGATCAAACCTGCGTATTGGTCACTCCCGACTGGGATAAAATCACAGAATTCCTTTTTGCCGGAGAAAGACGTGCAGAAATAATACGTAAAACTTCTGAAACCGACATACATGTAACGATCAATTTAGACGGTAACGGTAAATGTAATATTTCTACCGGACTCGGATTTTTCGATCATATGCTCGATCAGATCGGAAAACATTCGGGAATAGACCTGACAATTCGGGTGAAAGGAGACCTGAACGTTGATGAACATCATACAATCGAAGACACAGGTATCGCTCTTGGTGAAGCTATCGGCAAAGCTTTAGGAAATAAAAGAGGCATAGAACGGTATGGTTACTATCTGCCAATGGATGACTGCCTCTGTTCTGTCGCATTGGACTTCGGAGGAAGGGCATGGCTGGTATGGAATGCAGAATTTAAAAGAGAGAAAATCGGAGACATGCCTACGGAAATGTTTTTCCATTTCTTTAAGTCGTTCAGCGATGCAGCCCGAATGAATCTCAACATCAAAGCTGAAGGAGACAATGAACACCATAAAATAGAAGGAATATTCAAAGCTTTGGCTCGTGCCCTAAAAATGGCTATACGACGAGATATATTCCACTATGAGTTACCGAGTACCAAAGGAGCGATCTTCTAAGATTGGGTAAACTCCTGTCTGAATTTTTCAATAAAAAGAATCACCGGAATACAACTTATTCTTTCCGGTGATTTTTTTATAAACTATTGCTATTCCGATATATTCCGGCGATAAACCTCATCTTTAATCCGCTCTATATATTGAGGTAAAAAGTCAGAGTTCTCGTTTCCCATAATCCATAACGGACATGCATCTTCTCGCTTATGATAAGAAGGCTGGATATATTCTTTTTCAAGAACCTTATATCCGTTTCTACGATAATATTCCACACGTCGTATAGCAATCTCATCATCAATTGCGGGCTCTACTTCAAGCAATCTCAATCCCGAAAGATTCTTTGCCACATAATCTAAAACCTGCTGTCCGATTTTCTTATTCCTTAAATGAGGATATATAGCGAAATGTTCCAGATAATAGAATGTTTCGAAATCCCAAAACACAAAAAGTCCGCATAATTCTCCATCCAAAACGACAGCATTAAAATGCATCGAATCGGCAGATTTTATCAAACGTTTCAATTGTTCTACCGGGCGTCTTTCTTCCAATGGAAAAGATTCTTCATATAAAGAAATGAGTCTTTTCAAGAAAGCATCATCAGAATCAGTAATTCGAATTAATTGCATCATAGATTATTTATTTAGAACGGTTAAACAAAAATACGGGAATAAACCGTTTTACAAAATCTCTATTTATCCTATTCTCGGATATAATAATAAACACCGCCGATAAAATAACAAAGATACCGACCAACTGTTCCCCATCAAGAGTCTCATTTAAAAAACATACTCCTAAGAACAATGCGGTAAGAGGCTCCATACAGCCCAAGATAGCAGTAATAGTAGACCCGACTTGCTTAATTGCTAAAATCAAAGTAAAATCAGAAATAAGGGTCGGGATCAGTGCAAGTAAAAATAAGTTTATGCCTGCTTTATAAGACGGAATCGCATCTAAACCGTTTCCCTTTATCAAAAGATTTCCTCCAAAAATAAGTGCCGATGACAACAAAACATAAAAAGTCATTTTTAACCCGTCCATTTTTTGAACACAAGACTTATTCACACCGACAATATATATCGCATAAGTGAGCACCGTTACTAAGACCAATGCCAATCCCCTTACATTAATGACTCCCCCATCCTTGCCTCCACTTAAAAAATAGACTCCGACAATCGCCATCACCGCCGCCGTAACAACAGATAAAGAGACCTTACTTTTGAAAAATAATATCATAATAGTCGTCACCAATACCGGATATAAAAAATGCACAGTGGTCGCAACACTGCTGGGAATATACAAATAAGACGCCGTAAGGCATAAAGAAGTAAGGGCATAAAAAACTCCAAGAAAAAATAATGTAACAAGTTCCTTAGCCGTAATACGAAAATCGCTCTTTACAAATAACAAATAAAGCCCTACTATAACTGCTGATACGGCAAAACGGTAAAACAATATAGAATCGATACCTACTCCCTCCTGTATGACCGGTAAAGCAAAAAACGGAATCATCCCGAACGTAGAAGAAGATAATATCGCTAAAAATATGCCTCTGAATTGTTTCATTTATTCTCTATTTTTAAAGTAAAGTATTTTTCGAGGCGCAAAATTGGGAATAATAAAACAATTATCAATTTACATATGTAAAAAAAGAACAGAGACCTATTATTGTATTCCGGCACGTATCCGGCTCAAAGAAACTTGAGAAATACCTAAATAGGAAGCAATGTGTCTGAGTGGCACTTTTTGTAAAATTTCCGGTTCTTGCTCCATCAACAGATGATACCGTTCGGAAGCCGAAATAAAACAACGTTCCATAATCAATTTCTCCAACTCTAAAATTATCTGATCAGACATTCTTCTTCCCCAATTAGCTAATTCGATATTACGGTCGAAAAGCCGGTTAAGAGCATCATTCGATATTTTCAACAAGTCACACTCCTCAAGTAATTCGATATTTTCATATCCTGCAGAACCAAACATATAACCATTCATCGATAATAACGACATACCCGATGAGGCAAACCAAATAGTCACATCCCGATCTTCTTTATAAAAAAATCCCCGTGCATATCCCTTTATAATGAAATAAGAATATTTTTCTTTAACATCGCTTCGTATCAACAAATGACCTTTCGGAAAAGATACTCGTTCTGTCTCTGCAATAAACAGGGACAACGCTTCATCCGAAAGAGGATATACTTTTCTGATTTTTTCTATAAAATCTTTCATTCGATCTGTTTAACAAAAGAATGCCCGAACAAGCCGGGCATAAAAAATATTACATTCTCATTCAATAAACCTTAAAGGCTGCCTAAATTTTCCGATAAAGAGATTCAGCTTCTTATCAGAACTTAAAACCGAGAGTCAATATAAACGAATTATTTTTAGCATGCAAAGTAGCTACCTCCGAAGTCAGGCCCGTACTCGGAATCGGGGAAAACGCTAAAACATCGCTTTTTGCATTTTTATGAATATAAGCCATATCTGCATAAAAAATTCCGAACCGATAACCCAAACCACAAGTATAATATTGCGTACCCCGGTCAAGTGTATAGTGAGGAGCCATACCTGCTATATTCAATTCATCCCCCGTACTCACTTTCATAGGAGATAACTGATTGGCATATCCCAAACGAGCACTTAACTGAGGAGTAATGCGATATTCTCCTCCTACCCGGAATGTATGTCCGGCTTTAAAATAAGAAGAAATATCATCATTGACATCATTCATCTCCAATCCGTCGGTTTCGCTCAAACTCATTTTGTCATACGCCGTATATTCATAATCAAAACTGACAATTCCTTTTTTCCCGATTATAAATGCCGTACTCGCCATAAATTTCCACGGAGTAACCAAACTATAATCATAACGACCTTCGGGACTATCGGTAATATCATTACGCGATTCATTACTATTATTTTTTAAATAAGTATAGCTATTGTCCACACTCGCCATATAATAATCGCTCATCGAATAGTAGGTCGGAGTGTGAAACGCCAAGCCCAATCGCCAATAATCGGTAACACGAGCTATTAATCCGAGTTTGACATTAAAACCCGTACCTTCTGTTTTCAACCGATTCCATAAAGAGAAATTACTGCTCGTTATCGGATAATTATAAACCTGACCATTATCACCATCTTCTTCCTCATATATAGGAACAAATCCTGATGTATTGGATAAATTTTCATCATGAGAAGAAGTCATTTCATAATCCAAGTCCATTATACCGAGCCCTATTCCGAAATAAACCACATTCGACACATTTCCCCCGAAATTGAACGTATATTCGTTTGTCCGACCTCTTTCCCTGACATAAAGCGATCCCGATCCGGTGGCTTTTGCTCCGAAAAGGCCCTCATAACTGTCATCATAATAACCTCCTTCCGGATTTTCCTGAGGAGACATCAGCAACGACTCATATCCTAAAATACTCAACCAAGGAAGGCCGTTTATATCATAAGCATCCCCACTTTGCACATCAGCTCCGGCCAAATCGTTCTCCCAAATCCCGAAAGATTTATCGGCAATATAATTCGTTACAGAGGAACGAAGATTACTATACTGTACCCGATATGTCTGATCATAAGAATTACGACGATTATACGCAAACCCGAAATTATAAGAGACTATTCCCAAATCTTTTCCGGTATTAAAAGTTCCTATTATACCGACATTATCAAAAACAAATTTTGTCAGATTATTATTCACATTGACAGAAGTTTTTGTCTCCGCAGAAATTCCGGCTATACCCAAAGTCGTAACGATTTCATTACTTCTATACACTCCGATACCCGCCGGATTTTGCGACAATGTCGATATATCACCGCCTAAAGCTCCAAAAGCCCCTCCCATTCCCATGTAACGGGCCGTACCTTTTATATCGGTACGAGAATAATTATAGGCATTCATACTGCCTTGCGCGAATAGCGAAGCTACGCAACACATCGTTATCGCCATAATACAAATTGACCGTTTCATTTTCATAAATATTTCTGATATAAAAAACGGAAGCCCACATCACTCCTCGAATTCTCATTCACAATGATTATGGGCTTTCATTACACTATTTCATTATCGAATATTATCTTAAACTTATCTCTTTATCTCGTACGCCCCCGGGAACCTCCGCTACTACGGCCAACACTACCGCTCGATCCGCTACTGCGAGATGTGGACGGGCTATAGCTACTCCTCGATTCCCGCCTCTGACTGCTTGATGGAGTATATGTGCTGCGTCCTCCGCTACTGTTCCGTACTCGCGATGAAGAGCCGGAAGTACGTCCTGAAGAAGATCCCGGAGTATAAGTCGATCGGCGATTGGTTGTTCCTGAAGGACGGTTATACGTAGAATTACCACTTGATGTACCGATACGAGTACGTCCACGATTCGAGTTGGTTTCTCTCATTATAGGTTGCTTGCTTGAAGAAGACCCCGGAGTGTATTTGTTCCCCGTAGAAGACGGACGGGTATTTATAGTGTTTCTTCCTCCACTATAACGATTTGAAGAACCATAATTTCCGTAAGTCGTTCGTCCACCATTCGAATAACGGATATCCCGTCCGTTATTCCATCCGGGACGATGTCCGGGATAATAGCCGGGGTGATGGTGATGACCTCCCCAGCCCCAATGCGGATACCATGGTCCTGCCCAACCCCAATAAGGATTGTAGCCCCATCCCGGATAACCATATCCCCATGAGAATCCCCATGAACCGAACCCGAAATTCCAGCGCCAAGACAAACTCGAATAACTGTAAGGCGCCCACGTATAATTCCAATACCACGGATTGGTCCATGTCGGTGTCACAAATGCATACGAATTATCAATATATACATTCCAATCCGTAGGATCTAAGAAATATATATCCGTATAAGCAGGATCGGAAATATGTATGGTAAATTTCGGATTGTGAAAACGGCGTATCCGTTCGGCATATTCAAGATCACTTTGAGAACCTTCAAAACCATTAAGATAATATCCCGTATTATCATCATCCGCATCCTGCTCATTCTTCTGAGTCATTCGGGTAAACTCATCAAGAGTAATAGATGGAATCGTATCTGTGGCTTCCGAAGAATAACGACGGTTATATGCATCTACTTCCCGATCATAATCAGATTGAGCAGTAGTTGTCGTAACTGTTGTAGTAGTCGTTGTTGTCGTCGCTACCGGCTGTTGATAAGTCGAAGTCGATTTTTCCTGTTTTTTCTTTTCTACAATCGGATTTTTATCTTTCGGCTGATAATATAAATCATCTTCGGGAATATATTTTTGCCCAAAAGCAACAACCGATAATCCTAAAAATATCAGGACAGACGATAATCTTTTTATTTTCATTGCGATGTCCTCCCTATAATAATTTTCTATTTTGACTTGTCCTGCCGGCAAAAGTTTAACTATACTGTCACTCTTTACCATATATTATATTTTATTCAAATGTCTATACATCAACGAATAAATACAAGAACAAGCATTATCTTATTGTAAAGATGCAACAATTCGGATATTTCGCTGCATCCCGAAGCAAAGATAAGATTTATACTGGTCAAAGAATACTTAATAATGAATAATTTACCCTATAAAATACATTAAAAGGCATGCTTTGCTCACGCAAAACATGCCTTATCGATAAAGAAAATAGGAAATATATAAAACACAATTGGCCTGATTACTTAGGCTGTTCTATTGTCTTGTCCGGCTTTACATCATAAGAGAAGATAATCAATGCCACTCCCCAATAAACAAAAACAAATGAACAGAGAAATACGATACTGTAGGCTGCAGTAAAAGGTGTAAAGAAAAACAAGAATGAGATCAAAAGCATGATAATTCCGTTAATCAAATACAGCCACCAATATTTATAAGCCGATGTCATAGAAAATGCAGAAATAATATTGCTAAGTCCCTTAAACAAAAATATAAAAGCGAAAAAATAAGGAAGAGTCAATTCGCTCAATGCCAAATTGCTGATCAACAAAAATCCGATAAATATATCGAATATTCCTCCAGCAAGCCACCAGCCCCATCCTTGTCCTCGTTTTTCTATATCTCCCGAAACAGTTAATTGAACCACTCCGAAAAGTATCAATCCCCATCCTAACAGCATCGAAATGACAGCATATCCCATAACCGGTTGAAACAACAACCATAACCCCGCAGGTATCAACAAAATCCCTACCAGCATTATTCCCCACCAATATTTGGTCTTTCCCCAAAAATTAAAAGTCGTAAGTTCCATAATCTTTACTTTTATTGATTTATCATATTAATTCGAAATGTTTAAAGTCTATCTAAATTCTCTGATAAGAAAATGTTATCCGGTTACTTTTGCATTTTCCTCTGAACAGAAATATGTCCTCAAAAGAAAACTCTCAAATCTGCCCCGACAAAATTCAGATAGGCTCTTAATCTGCATGTATAACAAGAATAATGGCCGTTTAGATTGATTTATACACGTTAAAGATTATCAAAACCCAAACAACCCTCTCTTTACGAAAGCCTTTTTATAGGCCCGACTCCTTTAATTCTGATTTTTTAATTTTATCTTTGCAGCCGTATGAAAAGAATTTCGGTACTCTTTATTATCGGTATCTGCTGTGTTTTCTCGGTATTTGCCAAGAAAAAGCCGGTTATTGCAGAACCGTATGCATGGCGCAATACACAACCGTTGGGCAACAGGTATCGTGTACCGATGGACACACTTCAGCTCAATTTTTACCAAACTGACCAACCCTCTTCATATTCGACGGCTTATGGTTATACGGGTAATTTAGGAGGTCCGGGATTTTCAAAAATATTTTTCGATCGCCCGCAGATGCCCCAGTTCATATTCAAAGCGCCTTTTCATCCTTGGATAACAACTCCCGAGAATTTTGACTTTTACAATACCCGCATTCCCATGACACTTTTATCCTACCTCACAGGTGGTTCTAAAGTGAAAAAACAAGACGACTTGAAAGCCGTCTTTTCAGGAAATGTAAATGCCAGATTGGGATTCGGAGCTAATATTCAATATCTCTATTCTCGAGGAAGTTATGATCATCAGGCAACAAATGAGCTTTCTTGGCAACTCTCATCTAATTATATCGGAGAAAAATATCAATTACAAGTAATGTTCAACACATATAATTTTGTATGTCAAGAAAACGGAGGGCTTGCTGACGACAACTACATCCTTCATCCTACCGAAATGGATGGAGGAACGGGTATCGATTCACAAAGTATTCCAATCAACCTAAGCGATGCATACAACCGTGTGAGAGGACAAAACTATTATGCCACACAACGTTATAATGTAGGTTTTTATAAAACAGAGACAAAAGACACGACAACAATAGAGACATTTGTTCCTGTCACCAGTTTTATTCATACGATAGAATACAACCGAAATTTCCGTCGTTTTGTCAATCTCTCGGCTGACGAAGATCAAAAATTTTTCAAAAATACCTATTTCAACAAAAACGGATCGAATGACACGACCTCTTATTGGTCTCTCAAAAATACACTGGGAATCTCTCTGCTTGAAGGTTTTAACAAATATGCAAAAATGGGATTGGCGGCCTATATGACATACGAAATACGCCAATTCAAACTAATGCCGGATACTGTTCCCTCAGCCTTCGCTTTCGCACCTGAAACACCGGTACTCGGAGAGCCTGTAACATTTATAAGACGATCATCGAGCCGATACTATACTGAGAATTTACTATGGATAGGTGCTGAAGTTTCGAAACGGCAAGGGAAAATACTGACCTATACTGTAAACGGGAAATTGGGATTAACCGGTCCGGAAGTAGGATCGTTCGATGTGAATGGAGAAATACAGACTCGCTTTCCTATTTTTAAAGATACCGTCCAATTACGTGCATATGGCTTCTTTAAAAATCTTGAACCTGCATTTTATTATAAGCATTACGTTTCCAATCATTTTATATGGAACAATAACTTCAATAAAATCAGGAATTTTCGAGTCGGAGGAGAATTTGCAATAGAACGTTGGGGCACTCGATTGAACGTTGGTGTAGAAAATGTCCAAAACTACGTCTATTTTGATGAAAACTGCATGCCTCGTCAAGAAAGTTCGATCATGCAAGTTTTTAGTGCCAAACTAAACCAATCATTCAAAGTCGGGATTCTTAATTTAGATATCGAAGCAGTTTATCAAAAATCGAGCAGACCTTCTATTATTCCCCTTCCCGACCTCAGCGCATACGGAAATCTGTATTTATCTTTTCCGATAGCGAAGGTATTGAATACTCAAATAGGCGTAGATTGCCGGTATCATACCGAATATTATGCAGAAGGATACCAACCGGCAACTTTGTCGTTTTATAACCAAAGGGAATTTAAAATAGGCAATTATCCAATGATGAATGTTTATGCAAACATGAAATTGAAAATGGTGCGTTTTTACGTTTTATACTCGAATTTCAATCAAGGAATGTTCGGTGGAAACAACTATTTTTCTATGTTGCATTACCCAATAAACCCTGCAACCCTGCAATTCGGAGTCTCAGTCGATTTTGCAAATTAAACCTATATAGAGATAAAGAAAGAATATATGAAATACAAAACGCGATTTATTCTCTATATCGTTCTGTTGGTCATGGTACTTTTCATCATGTATATGATACGTACCCAAATACTCGTTCCGTCATATACCCCGAGAGATATTCCGGAAATCAAGCAAGACACACTACGTATTGTAACGGACTATACTCCGATAAATTACTACATATCTGATGATACCATATCGGGATTTGATTATGAATTATCACAACTGATTGCCAAGCGAAGCGGTCTGCATGTAAAAGTATATCCCGAAGTCAGTTTAAGCAAAAGTATAGAAGGACTCGAGAAAAATCGTTACGATATTATCGGGCGTCCTATTCCTGTCACTACGGACAGTAAAGAAAATTTTTTATTTACCGATCCCATCTTACTCAACAAACAAGTATTAGTGCAAAGAAAAGCCGAATATAACAATGGGAAAGACCCTATACGAAATCAACTCGATCTGGCTCAAAAACATTTGAATATTATCAGTGACGCCCCTACCCGTTTACGGATTATGAATTTGGCACATGAAATAGGCGATACGATTTATGTCAATGAAGAAAACACCTACGGTGACGAACAATTAATTATTATGGTAGCCAAAGGTGAAATTGATTTTGCCGTATGCGATGAAACAATTGCCCGAGAAATGAGTAAACATTATCCGGAAATCGATTTCAGCACCGATATAAGTTTTACACAATTCCGATCTTGGGCTCTACGACTTACATCGCCTTTACTTCTCGACAGCCTCAATATCTGGCTAAAAGACATCAAAAAAAGTCCGGAATTTCAAAAACTGAAAACAAAATATTATAAGAAAAAAAGATAACAAAAACGGGAGACAAAAATTTTCTCTCCCGTTTTACAAAAAACTATTTTGATTCACCTTTCGCCTTTTTCCATGCCAAAGCATACTCATCCAATATCAACCGTACCCCTTTCCCGATTTTCTTATAATCATCTTTATCGAGATTGGCCAAAGATGCACGTATCGACCAATCAGGACCATCAAAACCGCTACCGTTAAGCAACACTATACAAGTATCTTTTGCTAAATGAATTACAAAATCAAGAGGATCATAATTAGCTTCAAGATAACAGGCAAATTCATCTCCGTATAATTTCTTTGCCCACACCATAATATCTATTTCTGAATAATATCCGGCACGCAAAGGATCAGGAACAAGCTCGAAACCTGTATTTTCCCACATGGCATCGAGCCGCTCTTTAATCATTTTCTGCATTTTTTTCTTATATCGGTCTTCCTTATCAAAAAGAGCATAAGCCGCAAAAAGAGCCATCTGCATTTGCTGCGGAGTAGAAAGTCCTGCCGTATGATTCAACGCCACCATACGACTATCCGCTACCATACGGTCTATAAATTTAAGCTTCTCCGGATTAAGAGTTATAGACTCATAACGTTTATGCAAATCTTCAATATCCGACTTCGGAAGCGCAGCAATCATCTCATCATAAATATTATTCTCGCTCAATGCTATTACCGCCAAGCGCCACCCGGTAGCTCCGAAATATTTAGAGAAAGAATATACACACAATGTATTCAACGGTAATTCATACATCAAAGATTTGAAATGCGGCACAAATGTCCCATACACATCATCCGTAATAATCATCAGATGCGGATTATCTTTCTTGACAATATCTACGATCTTATCCAAAGACCGTTTGTCTAACGTATAAGAGGGTGGATTACTCGGATTGACGATATAAAGGACCTTTATCGATTTATCTTTCAATTTATCGAGCTCCGAATCGGGATACTGCCAAGTATGAAGTCCTGTTTCAGTCATTTGACTTGCCTGAATTTTAGTCACCTGAAACTGAAAACGATCAAGTTCAGGAATTTCGATATAAGGGGTAAATATGGGTGTCATAAGAGCGACCCGATCTCCCTTGGCCAGCAGACGATTTTCTTGCAAAGAATCGAAAATATAACACATAGCTGCCGTGCCTCCCTCCGTAGCAAACAGATCATACTTGAAATTTACCGGCTGACGATCACACATCTCTTGTAACAGATAATCGTGTACAATCATTTCGGCATATTTCAACATACGATCAGGTACAGGATATTGATCTCCGATAATCGCTTCAGCCCATTCGTGTATCAACGAATCCGGATCGACTTTTTTCTTATCGACAAAATAATGATAAGCCTCTTTCAACAGATCAGCACCCGGTAAGGCCTTGTGCTGCTGAATAAAATCTTCAAAGCGTTTAGCAATGCCTTTCTCTACAGGAATACCTGCAATCCCTTCAGAGAGATCGAATACCTGACGACACTCTTCCAGACCGAATTTTCCCAATAAAAAGAAAGCTTCACGAGGGACTGTCGCGATCCAGTTAGGATTTCCTCGCCCGGCATTTAGAAATAAACAAAAAGCTTTTCGAGTATGTTCTTCGGCAAACTCTATTAACTTATTCTTAATCTCGAACGGGCTCATCGATTCAAGTCCTTTTTCGAACTTCCGGCTATATCCTTTCATTAAAGCCGAAGGTAATTTTTCTTTACAATCCATATTACAAATTTAAATTATCGATATATTCTACATTTATTATTTACGACATCAGCAATACGATAACGACTCCCCAAAGAATCAATAAAGTATTCCCGACGGCATACGTTACCGTATATCCGAGAGCCGGAACTGTACTCTCTATCGACTCCTGTATTGCACCTAATGCCGCTGTCGTAGTACGAGAACCGGCATTACATCCCAAATTAATGGCCGGATGAAACTTAAATATTTTGTCACCGATCCAGATTCCTAATATCAACGGTATGGAAGTGGACAAAATACCCGCAAAGAAAATTATGAATCCCATTTCTTTTATTCCGGATAAAAAAGTAGGTCCGGCAGTAATTCCGATTACTGCAATAAACATATTCAATCCGAGATTATTAAAAATCCATACCGCCGGATCGGGAATACGGCCAAAGGTCGGATGTTTGGTTCTCAGCCATCCGAAAAACAAACCCGATATCAAAGCCCCGCCACTGGTACTTAGACTAATAGGAATACCGCCTAAACGTATAGTCAATGCTCCTACAATACCGCCGATCAATATTCCTAAACCGACAAAAATAAGGTCTGTTTTATTAGTCGGACGATCTACATATCCCAATTTAGGAGAAGCTTGCTTTATATCGTTTGCCATACCGACAATTTCAAGCAGATCCCCTGCTTGCAACTTCGTATTTGCCAAAATAGGTAATTCAACTCCTGTTCTTTTTACTTTCTTAATAATAATGCCATGCATGAACGGCTGCCGGCGTAATTCTCTTATTGTTTTCCCCTTTGCCGTCTTCTGAGTAAGCATGACAAAAATATCTTCAACCGGAAATGTCAACAATTCAGGATCATTTACTTCATCCCCGATCCAACTTTCATCTTCTATAACAGTTTCCCGTCTTCCGCTCAAAACAAGTTCATCGTTTTTATGAATGATTTGATCAGGAGTCGCATCCACTACTTTTCCTGCAGAACGAACTCTTTCTACAAATATTCTCCGTCCCAAAGTCTGCATTTGTTTCTCCACATCGGCAACTGTTCTCTGAGTATCGAACCAATCGCTACAAGCACAATAGGCTCGAAAAACAACCGGACGGTTCGCATCGATCAAAGCCGGATCATCTTCGATAGAACTTTTTCTCATTTGAGCTTCAAGTTCCCGGGTTTTCTGTTTTACTTTTTCCAACCCGCCCAGCATTTTAGGTCCTAATGTCCCCAAAATATAAGCAGAACCGATTGTTCCGTAAATATAGGTCACAGCATAACAAACAGGAATAATATTCAACCAAGCTTGTTTTTCTGACTCTGAAACACCCAATGTCCCGATCGTATCAGTTCCGACTCCGATTACGGCAGAGATTGTCTGAGCTCCAGCGAACAGTCCAATGGTTTCTCCAGGGTTATAACCCAGTATCTTGGCAATAATAACCGTCACGCCTAAACAGAGAATACAAAGTACACAAGCGAATATAACTTGCGGGATGCCATCGCTTTTCAATGACTGAAAAAACTGAGGACCGACACTGTAACCAATAGAGAAAAGAAATAATAAAAAGAAAACCGATTTTACAGGTCCTGGTATAGGAATATCCATTTGTCCTACTACCACACCTACTAAGAGCACAGAAGTTACCGTCCCCAGAGAAAAAGATTTATATTTCAATTGTCCCAACCAGAACCCAATGCCGATTGTAAGAAATATAGCCATCTCCGGATAGGTACGAAAAAAATGTAAGATTGTCTCCATATCACAGATTATTTAATAAATAATTTTCTTTTCACTCTCAGATAACAAGCATAACCGATATTTTGTTGACTACTTCCAAAAGACAGATATCCAATAAATCTCCAAAAAACAACTGTACGACATAAACGAAGTAAATCAGAAAGTTCTATAAATTACTTTAACCGAATCAACATTTTTAAGCTTCGTATTGTATTTATATCAATTAATTTCTAAATAGTAAACAAATATGGAAAAACTAGAACAAAAAGTCTATGCAATAAAAGAACAGGCTAAAGACGCCGCAAATGTGGCTACAGCTAAAACAAAAAAATCTGCTGATAAAGTCAAAGAAAAAGCGCAGGAAAAGACTCAAGAATTAAAAGAAAAAGCACAACATGCAGCACATACAGTAAAAGAGAAAGCAACACTCGCTGCTGACACTGTCAAAGAAAAAGTTCGACAAGGAATCGACACTATTCATGAAAAAAGTAAATAAAAACCGACTCTAAGAGCCTATCTAAATTTTACTATGGTCGGTTTTGAAAATTTCTTTTGAAGATGTTTTTTATTTTTAAATGATAACAAACTATCTGTCGAATGAAAATGAAAAAACAAACCGAAAGAAAATATTAAAATGGTCTGACAGATTTTCTACATTAGCAAATTTAAACCGGTTCTTAAATCTGCCTAAATAAAGGGTATGTCTAAATTGAAATAACACTATTTCTGACATACTCCTTATTTTTTGGAAAAGAAGCTTCTCTGTTTTTCAAATAAAACGTAAGTTTGTAAATTATCGGATATTAATTATGAAACTATACATAGAAACAGAGAGGCTCTTATTACGAGAATGGACTCCAAATGATTTACCGACTTTTATTAAAATGAATCAAGATCCGGAGGTAATGGAGTTTTTTCCTAAAATATTAGACAGTAAAGAATCTATTGATTTTTATCAACGTATCTGCAAAGAGTTTGATAAAGTAAAATACGGATTGTTTGCCGTAGAAAGGAAATCGGATCATAAATTCATCGGATATACAGGATTGCATAAAGCCGATTTCCCTGCAAATTTTACCCCATGTATCGAAATCGGATGGAGACTTATAAAAGATGTATGGAATCAAGGTTATGCAACAGAAGCTGCCAAAGCATGCCTTCAATATGGATTTATTAATTTAAATATTAAAGAGATATACTCTTTCACTGCTGCTATCAATAAACGATCTGAACGTGTCATGCAAAAAATCGGATTACAAAAAATCGGAGAATTCGATCATCCGAATATAATTTCCGAGAATCGTCTATGCAGACACGTTCTGTACAAAAGTTCTTTTTCAGAAAAATAAGTCTCTGCATAATAAAAACAATAATACTCTATATTAAAAACCGCCCCTATTATGAAATATAATTTCGATACAATAATAGACAGAAATAACACTGATGCTATAAAACAAGAAGCATTGCTTACCCGATGGGGAAGAAATGATCTTATTCCGCTTTGGGTAGCCGATATGGACTTAGCGACACCTCCATTTATTATGGAGGTACTACAAAAACGATGTCAACACCCTATTTTAGGCTATACAAGCAAGCCCGATTCTTATTATTCGGCAATTATCAATTGGCTGAAAAAACGGTATAATTGGAGTATAGAACGCAAATCGATTTCTTATACTCCGGGTATCGTACCCGGACTTGCTTTCGCAATAAAATGTTTTACTTCACCGAAAGATAAAATATTGGTGATGCCTCCTGTTTATCACCCGTTCTTTTTAGTTACGGAAAATGAAAACCGTAAGGTCGTATTTTGTCCGTTAATCTTAAAAGACGGACAATACCAAATCGATTTCGAACAATTTGAAAAACAGATAAAAGGCTGTAAAGTTTTTATTCTTTGTAACCCACACAATCCTGGCGGACGAGTGTGGAATATGAAAGAACTGAAACGGATCGCTTCTATTTGTGCCCAAAACAATGTACTGGTCTTTTCGGACGAAATCCATGCAGATCTTACCTTCCCGCCATATCAACATATACCTTTTGCTACAGTATCAAAAGAAGCCGCAGATAATTCGCTGGTTTTCATGTCGCCCAGTAAAGCATTCAATATGGCAGGACTCGCCAGTTCATTTTGCATAATAAAAAACGAGTTCCTTCGAGAAAAGTTCAAAAAATTCACAGAAGGAAGCGATCTTACCGAAGGGCATGTATTTGCATTCAGGAGCGTAGAAGCGGCCTACACCTACGGAGAAGAGTGGTTATCGCAAGTATTGGAATACCTTCAAAAGAATATAATTTATACCGCACATTATTTAAAAGAAAAAATGCCCCGTATAAAGGCTATAATTCCACAAGCCTCTTTTTTAATTTTTTTAGATTGCAGAGAGCTTTGCTTGTCACAAAAAGATCTGGTCGAATTTTTTGTCGATAAAGCTCATCTCGCTCTGAATGACGGAAGCATGTTCGGAAAAGAAGGAGAAGGTTTTATGCGTATGAATATCGCATGTCCACAAGCTACTCTTGACCGTGCTTTAAATCAACTTGAAAAGGCTTATCACGAAAAATTCGAATAGACCAAATGCTCATTATTAAACCTGCATGTCTCAAAAATATTATATACTTGCCGATAACCAGGCTATTACACGAGCCGGATTAAATTTCATAATACGAGAATTACATCTGTCAGAACATATTGTACATATATATTCAAAACAGGAACTGCCCAATTTGCTTAAAAAAAATTCTCAAGCTATAATCATCTTAGATTATACACTTTTCGATTTTTCAAGAATCGAGGAGTTGATAAACTTACACGAACGATTTCCCTCTGTCCGATGGATCTTATTCTCGGAAGAACTTACTACCGAATTTATCCGTAATATTTATTCTGATAAGGCATTCAGCATCTTATTCAAAAATTCTTCATTTCAAGAAATTTCTGATGCTTTAAAATATACGATTTCCGATAAACAATATTTGTGTGCCCAATCAAAAAATCAACTGCAAAATAATACAGAACAAGGAATCACCGAACAATCTTTATTAACTACTACGGAAATAGAAATACTAAAACTGGTAGCACAAGGAAAATCCGTTAAAGAAATCGCGGCAATCCGCATATCAAGCGTACATACCATTATTACTCACAAAAAGAATATATTCCGAAAACTGAACGTTAACAATATACATGAAGCAACCCGGTATGCCTTTCGTGCCGGAATAATCGACATAGCAGAATACTGCATATAAAAAAAATAAGGCTGTCATGAAGACAGCCTTAGAATCATTTTAAGTTTCTCAATAAAAATTCTCAAATCAGACCCGTGCAGGCCTCTGTTATTTACCTTTTAATCCAAAGGATATTCTTCAAAAGCATAAAGGACTGTGGACAAATAACGTTCACCGGTATCAGGAAGTAATGCAACGATAGTTTTTCCGGCATTCTCCGGAAGCTTCGCCAATTCAGATGCAGCATAAACTGCTGCTCCGGAAGATATTCCGACTAAAAGTCCTTCTTTTTTTGCCAATTCTCTACTGGTACGTATAGCATCATCATTCTGTACAGGAATAATTTGATCAACAACTTCCCCTTTATAAGTTCGGGGAATAAATCCTGCTCCTATACCCTGTATTTTATGAGGTCCGGGTTCTCCTCCAGATAAGACAGGAGAATCCGCAGGCTCTACTGCAACAATTTTTATCGCAGGATTATGCTTCTTCAATGTTTCTCCGACACCGCTTATTGTTCCTCCAGTACCTACTCCAGCCACGAATATATCGATTTTACCATCAGTATCCCTCCAAATTTCTTCTCCAGTAGTTCTTCGATGAACAGCCGGATTAGCAGGATTCTCAAATTGTTGCAGAATAATCGATCCGGGAATTTCATTCTTTAAAGATTCGGCTTTGGTAATAGCCCCCTTCATTCCTTCTGCTCCGGGAGTCAGTACAAGTTGAGCCCCCAATGCCTTGAGCAAATTTCTACGTTCAACACTCATAGTATCGGGCATTGTGAGAATTAGGTTATATCCTTTAGAAGAAGATACAAAAGCCAATCCGACTCCGGTATTTCCACTGGTCGGTTCTATAATCGTAGCACCCGGTTTTAAGACTCCGCGTGTCTCCGCATCTTCAATCATTGCCAAAGCAATACGATCTTTCACACTACCTGCGGGATTAAAATATTCCAGCTTACCTACTACTTTCGCCTGCAAATTCTTGCTTGCATTAAAATTAGAAAACTCCAATAATGGTGTATTCCCGACCAATTCGGTCAAATTTTTAGCTATTCTTGCCATATCATTCTCCATTTAACAATATCGTATCATATTTGACAAAGATAGGCTTTAAGAAAAACTCATCCTATACCACATTCATGGTATTTTATCTTTCTCATTCATAAAACACTGAATAAGAAACGATTTAGTCACAATAAAATCAACGACATGTCTCAGTTCTAAAAAAACAATTTTTCAATAAGATAACCCTCTAAGGTCTTTTTTTACATTTTCACTCATCAGATAATACCCCACTACTCTTCCTCAAAAAATAGAAACATTTCCCAATTAAACGGATTTTCATGAAAAATTGTTTACTTCTTCACATCATCAAGCTCAACCAACTTATTTACTATGGCATAAATCGTCAGTCCTGCAGGAGAATGTATCTGTAATTTACGTACAATATTACGACGATGAGTAATAACGGTATGGATAGACAAACACAATTTCGAAGCAATTTCCTTATTAGTCATTCCTTTAACGACACAAACCACGATCTCTTTTTCCCGATAACTAAGTGATTCAGATTCTTCTTCAACATCCTCATTCCCAAATCTTTTTTGTAACCGAAGTATCTTTCCGGTTATCGTATCCATATCATCAAATATAGAAATAACCTCATCATATTTATTCAAAAGAGTCGTATCCAACAAAGCACCTTGTAACGCAATACATTTGATATGAGATGTACGAGGATTTTCTCTAAATCGGTTCAAATCGAAATACCCGTCAAATACGGGATTGACAATAAGTATATCCGGCGTATGCATCCGTATGAACTCTTGTAAAGCATCTGTACTCAACACCTCCATCGGCTGTATTTTCAAATTCGGAACACGCCTAAGTACCGCAGTCATACCATTCCGGATAATTACAGAATTTTCAGCAATAACAATTCTTATCGCTTCATTACTTTTCATTTTCCTCGAATTTTTTTTCAAGTTGAGCAACAGCCGGAACAAACAACAAATCTTCCAAATTACAATGTGATGCCAAATCTTGTTCACAAGAATAAATATCGAACAAGACGGAGTTCAAACTATTATTACTTTTTTCTGCCGGATAATATTTAATAATTATATTTTTCAATTCGGTAAGTTTCGTCTGTATCTGATTATGCTTTCGGGCAAATACCAATATATTATAATCAGAATTCTTCTTTCCCTCTAATAAAGACAAAACATATCCAAAAACCATATTGTCTTCATATTCCATATGCCGGCGTACTTCGTTAACATATTCATCATAAAATTTCAAAATCAGAATAGCTACACCATCTTGAGAACAATCTATCGCTTCAATCAATTTACGACGAATCGCCGGCAGACAAAAATCAAGGAAATAAGAATGAGAATTTTTCAGATACTCCATTAATGCTTGGATAGAAAAATCTGCCCCTCCGACAACAAATTGTCCGGTATCCATAAAATTGACGACTGCCAAAAACGTTTTATAATCTACATTACAAGCATCGCAAACTTCTTTTACATTTTTATCCCCGAACCCTAACGGCAAACCGAAACGGCTCATCACCATCAATAGAGTATAGTTTTCACAAATAAGATCACTCATCTTATCCGTCGCTTTATATTTGGGTATGTTGTCACTCATATTCTTTCTTTTATATGTTTAAGTACAGGCGCAAAATAACAGATTATTAGCTAAAAATACAATCCCCATTTATAGGTATTTCGACAAAGTTTTTTCAGTATAAATAATGACAGACAAGAATCCCGATTTATAATGAGAATAAACAAAATAATACTTATTTTTAGGTATTGTCAACACTTTACAACACTTATACCTTTGTCTCCTGCATAAACATCAAAAAAAATGAAAAGATTTACTACTTTAACATTCCTTATTCTACTTTTATTTTATGTCAGGGACATACAAGCCCGAAATTTTCAAAACAACGATACTACAAAAGTAAAAAATCATGAAGAATATAAAAAATTCAGAGTCGGTAGTTACGGAGAAATGCTTTTCCAACATATGGATTATGGCCCATATCGTTTCGGGAACGGCGGAGCGGGCTCTCCGAGCGACAAACGATCTTCTATATCGCTTCCCCGTTTTGTGTTAGCTTTCGATTACAAATTTACTCCGTCCATTATTTTATCCGCTGAAATAGAATTCGAATACGGAGGTACGGGTGCAAGTATAGAACATGAATACACTGAAGGAGGTGAATACGAAGCTGAAATAGAAAAAGGTGGAGAAGTTGCATTGGAACAATTCCACATTACTAAAATATTTCATCCGGCATTTGCCGTACGAGCAGGACACATGATCGTACCTATAGGATTGACAAATGCACATCACGAACCGATATTCTTTTTCGGTGCTACACGACCGGAAGGCGAAACACAGATAATCCCGTCTACTTGGCATGAAACCGGGATCGCCATTTTGGGAAAGGCCGGAGATTTCGACTATCAAGCAATGGTCATCAGCGGATTAGATCCCAACGGATTCGATGCTGCTAATTGGATTAAAAACGGAAAACAAAACAAATTTGAAATACCGAATATGACCAATCCGGCATATGCAGCACGGGTAGATTATTCGGGTGTTAAAAATACGAGATTCGGCATATCGGCATATTATACTCCAAGCACAGCTAAAAACTCAACTAAACCGAGCCGAATGGAAGGGATAAAAGGTGCAATCACCATTTTATCTGCTGATGCGCAATATTACAGCCGCGATATTATTGCACGAGCAAACGTTATATACGGAAATCTGACCGAAAGCGACCTTATTTACAAAGAAAATTTAAGAAATCCCACAGCATTGGGATATTCAGAAACCCCTATTGCAAAAGATGTTTTGACATACGGCGCAGAGGCAGGATACAACATCGGTGCATTTTTTAACCACAAATTCAATTTATTTCCATTTGTACGTTACGAATATTATAATTCGATGCACAAGACAGCAAGCAGCATTTCTGCCGACCCTCGCTACAAAGTGGATCTTATTACTGCAGGCTTAAACTATTATATACTCCCCAATCTCGTTGCCAAAGCAGACTATACACGCAGATGGATCGGAGGAGGACATTTCAATAATGAAAGTACTATATCATTAGGATTAGCTTATATCGGTTGGTTCTTTTCTAAATAACAAAATAAATTAATAAATAATCTACAAAACACGTATGAAAAAGAAAAATTGGTTAGTAATGAGCTTATTCATAAGCTCTATGGCATTTGCCGTATCATCATGTAGCGACGATAATAACAATGATAACACTGTGGATGATTCGGCTATGGATCCGGTAAAAACCGCCCTTATCAATGATTATATCGATCTTACCGTACTGCCTACTTATGATGATATGAAAGCTAAAGTATGGGATCTGATGGACGCTGTAACCGTTATGTTCGAAAGCGAAACAGCAACACAAGATCAGCTCAATGCGGTTTGTGCGGCATGGAGAAATGCCCGTGAACCATGGGAATTGAGCGAGGGATTTCTATATGGTCCGGCAGCTAATTACAGCATAGACCCATCTTTAGACTCATGGCCTCTTGACCAAGTAAATATAGAGGCGTTGTTAAATAGTAGCCAAAACATAGCAGAACAAACTTTCGCACAAGATAATTCAGGGTTTCATACACTTGAATATCTTATTTTCTTAAACGGAAATCCCCGAGATATTTCATCCATTTCTTCCCGCCAAAAAGAGTACATCTATTATGTAACAAAAAAATTATTGGATGATACCGTACGTCTTTGGGCAGAATGGCACGGTGAAAAAGCAATAAGCGATCAACGCGATGCAGAGTTGATTGAAAATGATGAAATCACAATTGCCGGAGGAGAAGATGGGTTTGCCGAATTATTGAGAAATCCGAACATGTATCAAAAATATAAAACTCAAAATCAAGTACTTGAAGAAATAATCGATAACGGATTGTGTAACATAGCGAATGAAGTAGGAACACAAAAAATCGGAAATCCCTATCGCGAACAAGATGTATATGCCGTAGAATCATGGTATAGTTTCAATTCTTTGGACGATTATGAAAATAACATAATCAGTATTGAGAATTCTTATTTGGGAGGACCGGCGGCAACCCGAAAATCAGAAACCAGCATGTCGGCTTATGTAGCGTCAAAAAATAGTGACTTGGATGCGGAAATAACCAAAGCGATTTCTGATGCAAGAAAAGCGATTCGGGACATTCCAGCACCCTTCCGCGATCAAGTTACAAAAGGAAAAGTTGCAACAATAGATACAGCAATGGATAAATTAGCCGAATTGAATAAATCACTTGAAAAAATTAAAAGTGTTCTTTAAAAATATTTTTTGAATTCTTAAAATGACAAAATACAGATTTTTTAAAAATTTGTTCTCGTTTCCCCTGATACTCAGCATTGCCCGGACTATTGTCCCGGCAATGCTTCTCTATAGTTGTAGCGAAGCTCTTGATGACACGGTAATACTGAAGCCGAACGGATCTGTAGCCAGTTATAAAGAACTATCCGCCGGAACTTCTACAATATTCTCATCCTCCAGCCGTGCATACGACACCGAAGCTAACTGGGTAACAGGCGATCTGGAAACAATGTTCACCAATGGAGATATGTTATATGATGACCCCAGGGTTAGCGGGAACGATCCTTCTACAGGAGGATTAGGACCAGTATATGGAGGCTATTCTTGCGGAAGCTGCCATAATAATGCAGGAAGAACCTCATCAACTTTGTTTACTCATGGAGGTTCAGGAAACGGCTTTTCCTCCATATTAATCTACATAACACGTAAAAACGGCGGTTATTTTCGCCAATACGGGCGCGTACTGCATGATCAAAGCATTGTGGGTAGCCAAGCTGAAGGAAAACTTTCTGTAACATATACAACAGAAAAGTTCAAATTTCCGGACGGAGAAGAATATGAACTACAAACACCGCATTATCGAGTTACCGAATGGTATGCCGATAGTATTCGTCCCGAAGACCTATATATAAGTCCTCGTATTCCGTTGCGTCATGTAGGGATGGGACAAATGATGGCACTCAGCCAAACGGAACTCATAAAAATTGCAGCTCAAAGCAATTATCCGGAATACGGAATCAGCGGAAAACTAAATTATGTAACGGAAAAAGGGGTACGGAAAATCGGAGTATCCGGAAATAAAGCCAACCATTTGGACTTGACGGTAGAACTCGGTTTTTCTTCGGATCTAGGTGTCACAAACGACCGTTATCCTGAAGAAGTTTGCGAAGGCCAAAGCCAATCGCCTCACGGATTACAGGGGATACAAATAAGTACGAAAGATATGGAATATGTCGATTTCTATCTGCACGCTTTAGGTGTACCTGCCCGAAGATATGTCAATAACGCCGAAGTAAAAAAAGGTGAAGAAAACTTCTATAAAGCGAAATGCGATTTGTGCCATATGCCCACTTTACACACCCGTGCAGATGCGCCTTTATTACTTAACGGTACTCGACTGCCTTGGCTTTGCAATCAGGTTATACACCCATATTCAGATTATCTTCTACACGATATGGGGCCCGAATTAGACGACCACCTTTCGGCAGGTCTGGCAACCGGAGCTGAATGGCGGACAACGCCATTATGGGGTATAGGCTTGCAAGAGGTGGTTAACGGACATACAGAATTCTTACATGACGGACGTGCACGCAACTTAAAAGAGGCGATCATGTGGCACGGAGGTGAAGGTGCCGTGTCGCGCGAACTGTTCAAAAGGATGAGCAAGGAAGACCGGGACGCACTGATTCTTTTTATCGAAAGTTTATAAAACATTCATTTTATTACGATCTACAAATTATGAAATATATCTATTCAAAACTAAGTATAGCTCTGCTGTTATTTTCTTTCTTAATAATTCCGGTAACAGCTCAAAATAATGATGATAACGACATCGATAACGGGGTAATCTCTTCGGCAGGAAGGCAAGGATTCAGCTTTCAAACAAAAAACAAAAAATTTCTATTTAAACCGTACGCTCTCATACAAATAGCCGGAAAATTTAATTATTATGATGATGAAGGTTTAAATCTTGCAGATCAGGATAAAGTCGCAAATTCGGGGTTTGCCATACCAAATGCGATCATAGGTTTTTCAGGTAGGGCATTTGGCAGACTGACATTCAACTTTGCCCTAAACGCATCCCAAAGCGGAGGAGCATTGTTACAACAAGCTTGGTTCGATGTAAAAATGAAAGAGGCTTTGCAATTACGTGCAGGGAAATTTAAAACGCCTTATAATCAGGCTTACTTAGTTACTTTAGGAGAAACACTTTTCCCGGTATTACCGTCATCGCTAACCACAGGAGTCAATCTCGACAAATCATTAAATGCCGTAAAGCCCAATATTGCAACAGGCTTCGACTTAGGAATAGAATTACACGGACTCATCAAACAAAAATGGGGATATCAGGTCGGCGTATTTAATGGGACAGGAATAGACGTAAACACTGCAACCAAAACGACAAGCGATGATCATAAAGGTATCCCGTCTCTTTTATATGCCGCACGTTTTGCATATATGCCGTTCGGTCCGATGCCGACCTATCAAGGAAATCCGGACGATCTGCACAACAACAAACTTTTATTTGCCATTTCGGGAAATTATAATGTAGAAGCCGAAGACGAAAGTAGCGATGATTTACGTGCCGGATTTGAATTCGCATGGTTAAAAAACCGATTTTATATATCGGGCGAGGCTTATATGTTGCGTATGAATTTCACTAAACGGATGCAATCTGCAGCCGATTTTACGGCTTGGGGAGCTTATATACAAGGGGGATATTTTGTCACGAGCAAACTACAAACAGCTTTACGATACGACTTTTTTGACAGAAACGGAACGGATAAAGACGGAAGCTTGAACATGCCTGCCGTGGGTCTCAACTATTTCTTTTCTCGGTGTAATCTAAAATTGCAAGCAATGTACCAATACATAGGTCGTTGGGGACATGAAACTCAACTCGACAGAGACATGGACGATAACGGAATGGCAATGCACAGCGCCACAGTAATGTTGCAATATACTTTTTAAAAATTCCAAAAATGAAATATTCTTTTATTATAATAGCAGGATTACTTGCATTTTCAGCTTGTGACAGTGGAGACATATATCCCAAGGAAGAAGAGTACAGCGGACGCAATGTAAATGTAACTCTCCATTTCTCCGGTGTTAATGCATGGCCCGAAGAATATGAACTGAAACTCACATCTTTCGGTGATAACGAGGATACTCCGCTAACTACCCTACTGCTGGAAAAAAACGATGAAGGCTCAGGTACTTACCTGATGCACAATGTGCCATTCGAAGCCAAGAATATTGCCGTATCGATCATGAATAACAGAAAATGGGTATGTAATCTCAATGAACAACAATTATCCGGTAGTGAAACAAATATATCCCTATCTGATATGAATGTAAACCTTGTACAATATAACCGCATCCAGGAACAGGTATTTAACCAATGTACTGCCTGTCATGGCGGTGCCGGAGGTTTGTATCTTACGGAAGATAAAAGTTACGATGCCTTGGTAAATAAAGCTTCTTCAACCCATCCGGATAAAATGTTAGTCGAACCGGGACTTCCAAACAGCAGTTTTATCATTACGGTACTGACAGACGCTCAAGCTACCAAAACAAACCATACGACCTTATCTTCTTTAAAAAATGACGATATAACTTTACTGAAAGAATGGATTAAAGCCGGAGCTAAAAAAGAATAATTCGCTCGGAGATGTATCTTAATGGATTATTCAAATATAATTACCCAAAGATACATCTCTATTTTTTTATCTTACGTATATCCGGTAAAAACCAAGCAATCAATCCCAATAAAGGCATATAAGCACACAATTGATATACATACTCTATTCCGAACTTATCTGCCAAACCTCCTAAAACAGCCGAAGCAATTCCAGCAATACCAAAAGCCAAACCAAAAAAAAGCCCCGAAATCAGGCCGAGTTTAGATGGTAATAATTCTTGAGCATAAACCAATATGGCAGAAAAAGCCGAAGAAAGAATCAATCCGATAAGGATACTTAAAATACAAGTCCATAAAAGATTTGCATGAGGCATAATCAAACTGAAAGGTGCTGCTCCTAAAATAGAAGCCCAGATTACATATTTCCGGCCTACTTTATCTCCAACCGGCCCTCCCAACAAAATGCCAAGTGCCGAAGCGAACAGAAAAGCAAACAGAAAGAATTGCGAATCACGAACAGTTACATCGAATTTCTCTATTAGAAAAAATGTATAGTAGCTGGTTATACTTGCTAAATAAACATATTTGGAGAAAATCAAAATCAACAAAACCGACAACGAAAATATCGTCTTTTTACGAGATAACGGTGACATAACCTCAGTTTTCATTCCATCCTTATTTAACCGTAAAGCCTTCAGTTTTCTTTTGTACCACCGGCAAATAGGTATCATTACAATTATGGCACATAAAGCCAATAGGGCAAAAAACACGATATTACGCTGTCCATAAGGCGCTATACACAACGCAGCAAGTAACGGGCCTAATGAACTTCCCATATTCCCACCGACCTGAAAAACCGATTGGGCAAGTCCTCGCTTCCCACCGGAAGCTAAAGAAGTAAGACGAGACGCCTCCGGATGCAGTATAGAAGATCCTATACCCACCAAAAACACAGAGAATAAAACCTGATGCAAAGTTCCCGAAAAAGCTAAAACAACAAGTCCGATGAGAGTAAAACTCATCCCGATCGGCAAAAACCACGGATTAGGCTTTTTATCCAGATAAAACCCGACTAACGGTTGAAATACCGAAGCCGAGATCTGGTAAACCAATGTTATGAATCCGATCTGGACAAAACTCAAAGCCATACTCTCTTTCAACAAAGGATATACAGCTGTAATTACAGACTGTAATGTATCATTTAATAAATGAGAAAGGCCCAATGCCAATAACACTCGAAAAGCTGTACTCTCAGCAGCTTTCGGGAAAGATTGCTCTTGCATAACTTCTAATTTTGGGAGCACAAAATTAGTAAAAAAAGAGGTTCAAAGAACTTTAATACAAAAAGTTCTTGAATCTCACACCTCTTTACTCTATTAAATTATTCCAACAACGACTGCAAATATTATTTTATTCAATTCAAAATCATCCCTGAAGGAGATAAAATAATAAGATTATCTGTATATAAATTTGAATTTTTTATGTACATTTAGATCGAATGTTGAAATCAATATACTATTTCTTGCAATAACGAAACATTGTAAAAGTTAGATTGTAATGGTATTTGCAAATCTCCAATAGCATGATTATGAAAAAGCGAGTTATAAGTATCGTCGGTCTTGTGATAATTGTGATCTTAATATCGTATGGTCTAACGATTTTCGAAATTAAGTCAAAAATTATATGGGGGTTACTATTTGTTGCCTTGACTTATCTTATTTGTGCAATGACCAACAAATTCCTTAAACCGAATACAATTTTATATGCATTATTAACAGGTATCGTTGTTACACATATCCCATGGTGGATAAGTCTTCATATCAACTATAATATAAACTTCGACTCACTAATTCGAAATTTTTTTGAAGGGACAAAAATGTCCTATTCCATTGCAGGGGCAATATCGGGATACTTGTTGTATAAACTCTCAAAGCTATTTCGACAAAAATAGTATTAGCCCAGACTAATACCATAAAAACTACAATTAAAAAAGGAAGTTAAAAGACGCCCACTTTAGACATTACTCAACGGAATCTCTTTCTCTTTTAAGAAATCGGAATATTCTCGAATATAATCATTTTCATCATACAATTCGGAAGCTAATACCAAAGAAACCGCTCCCGAAGAAAAATTGTTCAACTCACGCCAAATTCCGGGACGTACCAATAATCCGTAATAAGGACGATTCAACGATACAATACGACGTTCTCTCCCATCATCCAAAATGACATCAAAGCTTCCACTGGCAGCAACGATCAACTGGTATAAAACACGATGGGCATGTCCTCCTCGTTCTTCTCCTCCGGGAACATCATATAAATAATAAACACGACGAATATCGAACGGTACGGTTATGCAGTCTTCTACCACTGTTATATTTCCATTGGGGCGAGAATGTTTGTCCAGTTCTATCACCTGACAATCACCGACTCTACTCATTACAAATATATTATCCATGCTCAAGACATTTTAAATATAGATCATAATCCTCAATATAATCTTCGGGATCATACAATGTAGAAGATAATACCAAGGCTAACGAATTGGTGGAAAAATTTTCCAATCTGCGCCAAATCATATTAGGAACATACACCCCATAATAAGAACGGTTCAAAGGATATACCTTTTCTTGCCGTCCATCATTCAGAATTACATCGAAACTACCGGACAAAGCCACAATGAACTCTTGCTGTTCTATAAAAGCATGCCCGTCTCGCTTCTCACCACCGGGAACATCATACACCCAATAAGATCGTTTTATAGGGAAAGGAATATGCCGAAATTCTTCTATGAAAGAAAGATTTCCGCGCGCATCTACAATTTTAGGCAAATCGACTATTTTAACGGCCTCCAACCCCATCGGCTTCATCTTTAATAAGATTAATCATATATTGCCCGTACTGATTCTTCAACATAGGTTTCGCTTGTTGCAACACAGATTCTTTCGAGATCCATCCTTTTCTGTATGCAATCTCCTCCAGACAAGCGACTTTCAGTCCCTGACGATGTTCGATTGTTTCTATAAAAGCCGACGCTTCGAACAGCGAATCATGTGTTCCCGTATCGAGCCAGGCAAACCCTCGTCCCATTAACTGGACTTTCAATTCTCCAGTTTCCAAAAAAGCTTGATTTACCGAAGTTATTTCAAGTTCCCCACGTGCAGAAGGTTTTATCGATTTAGCTATATCTACAACCTTATTCGGGTAAAAATAAAGTCCTACAACTGCATAATTAGATTTCGGTTTTTCGGGTTTCTCTTCAATAGAAGTCACATTTCCTTCTGGATCAAAAGCCGCAACTCCATATCGTTCAGGATCACTGACTCTGTACCCGAATACCGTAGCATATCCGTTCCCGACATTTTCAACAGCAGCACGCAACATCGCAGAAAAACTCTGTCCGTAAAAAATATTATCACCTAACACCAAGCAGACCGAATCATTACCTATAAATTCTTCTCCGATAATAAATGCCTGTGCCAAACCGTCTGGAGTCGGTTGTTCGGCATATTCAAAATGAACGCCAAACTGAGATCCATCCCCTAACAAACGTTCGAATCCGGGTAAATCGAAAGGAGTAGAAATAATCAAAATATCTCGAATACCGGCTAACATCAATACCGAAACAGGATAATATATCATCGGTTTATCATATACCGGCAATAACTGTTTTGAAACACCCTTCGTAATTGGATACAAACGAGTCCCAGAGCCTCCGGCCAAAACAATCCCTTTCATTTTTTTTAATTTTTATGTCCGTACATTTGTTCATAATACTTTTGATAGTCTCCACTGGCTACTTCCTCAACCCAATCCTGATTCTCAAGATACCAACGGATTGTCTTCTCAATCCCCTCTGTAAATGGAGTTTCAGGATACCAACCTAACTCTTTCGCTGTTTTCGAAGGGTCTATCGCATAACGCATATCATGCCCCAAACGGTCTCCCACATAAATAATCAGATCATAATTTATATTCGAAATATCGGTTCTAAGAACTTTTTGATAATGGGGTTCTTCCTTCATTAAACGCACGACAGTATCGATAATCAGCTTTACGATATTGATATTTTGTTCTTCATTAAATCCTCCTATATTATACACCTCTCCTACTCTTCCCGAATTCAATACCATATCAATTGCCTTAGCATGATCTTCGACATATAACCAATCGCGAACATTCTCACCTTTACCATATACCGGCAGCTTTTTACCTTCAAGAATATTTTTAATAATCAAAGGTATCAATTTTTCCGGAAAATGATACGGACCGTAATTGTTCGAACAACGAGTAATATTTACAGGAAATTTATATGTTTCATGATATGCTCTAACAATCAAATCGGCACCTGTCTTTGAAGATGAATATGGAGAACGCGGATCTAAAGGTGTATCTTCCGTAAAAAAATACTTACCGTAAGTATGTATTGCCGAACGTCCTTTCACAACAGACTTTACTGCTTCATCTTTAATAACCAAAGGCTGAGGATCTACAAAATCTTTATTTAATGATCCATATACCTCATCAGTAGATACCTGCAAATACTTTTTACCTTCGCGATAAATCGGATAACCATCTGCATCTTTACCTGTCATCCATGCTTTTTTAGCACATTCCAACAAATTTTGAGTTCCCAAAATATTCGTCTGTAAAAATAACTGAGGGTTTGTAATACTTCTGTCTACATGAGACTCGGCAGCAAAATTGACAACATAATCGATATCATTTTCCGCAAAAATATAAGAAACCAATTCTTCATTGCCGATATCTCCTTTTACAAATTTTACACGAGGATCTTTCAATTCGGTCTTTATCGTCCCTAAATTACCGGCATAAGTCAACTTATCTAAAATAACAATATGAATATCTTCATATTTTTTAAGCATGTACTTTACAAAATTTGCACCAATAAACCCGGCTGCTCCCGTTACCAAGTATGTTTTCATAAATCATTTATTAAAATAAAACGTTGCAAGATACGAATATTTTTTCATGGAATACCGTAAATTTAAACTTAAATCGGATTCTTTTTTTTATAACCTGATAAAAAATTCAGACTGGCTTTTAATATAATATAGATATAAGCTAAAATTATTTTCTCAAATAAAAATCGTCATTTTTTACACATTTATTGTACGAATATAAGATACAAAGAAATAAAAATTTCCTATATTTGCCCCATAATTGCAATGTCGAGATAGCAAAATGGATAATACTATAAAACACGAAGGTATCGTAGAACGAATTGAAAACGGTATTGCTTATGTAAAAATCATACAACATTCCGCATGTTCAGGATGTCATGTCAAAGCAGCTTGTACGATAGCAGATCAACAAGAAAAAATTATTGAAACGGTTTGTTCGGGATGCAATATAAAAATAGGGGAGCGTGTTTTTATAGTCGGAAACGAAACAATGAGCCGAAAGGCTTTAAAACTGGCAATCATATATCCGTTTTTTTGTCTTTTCGGCATACTTTGCATTGCATACGCTTTTTCTGTAAATGAATTGCTATCCGGTATTTTATCCATTATAGCTCTAATACCCTATTACACAGTTCTATATTTTCGTAAAAGCAAACTAAGAAAAGATTTCATATTCACATTGGAGAAAGAATAAACAGAACGACTTAAACTTTAAATAGAACAAACACATGAATTTAGTATTAATTGCGACTTTTTCACTTGGAGCAATCGGGGCAATAAGTGCTGTTATCCTGTATTTTGTCGCACAAAAATTTAAGGTGTACGAAGATTCTCGAAACGGACAAGTAGAAGAGGTGCTTCCGGGAGCTAACTGCGGAGGATGCGGATACCCCGGATGTAAAGGTTTCGCTGATGCTTGCGTCAAAGCTGAGTCATTGGACGAACTTCTATGCCCCGTAGGGGGTACTCCCGTTATGGCCAAAGTTGCTGCAATTTTAGGTAAAGAAGTAATCGAAAGTACTCCCAAAGTCGCTGTAATCCGTTGTAACGGCACTTGTAACAACAGAGTGAAAACGAATATTTATGATGGGGCTAAAAGTTGTGCTATCGAAGCTGCTCTTTATGGAGGCGACACCGGATGTTCTTTCGGATGCTTGGGAAACGGAGATTGTGTAAAAGCCTGCGCTTTTGGGGCTATACATATGAACCCTGAAACCGGGCTACCCGAAATCGATGACGAAAAATGTACAGGATGCGGTGCATGTGTAAAAGCGTGCCCTAAAATGATTATCGAACTGAGGAAAAAAGGGCCTAAATCACGCCGTATATTTGTCAGTTGCATGAACAAAGACAAAGGTGGTATAGCACGAAAAGCCTGTACTGCCGCATGTATAGGCTGCGGGAAATGTGCTAAAGAATGCCCATTCGACGCGATTACTGTAGAAAATAATCTCGCATATATAGATGATAACAAATGCCGTTTATGCCGTAAATGCGAAACCGTATGTCCTACCGGGGCAATTCATACAATAAACTTTCCTCTCCGAAAACCGGCAGAAACTACGGTAACTGCCGAAACATAAACCTGAAAATAACCATTACGAACTATCAAATCAGAATCCAATTATAAACATAATTATATATGTTAAAATCATTTCGGATAGGTGGAATACATCCACCGGAAAATAAATTATCTGCCGGAAAAAACATACAAACGGCAGCTCTTCCCAAACAAGCTGTAATTCTTTTAGGACAACATATAGGAGCTCCGGCTCAAGTTGTCGTAAACAAAGGTGATTCGGTAAAAGTGGGAACGTTATTGGCAAAAGCCGGAGGTTTTGTTTCCGCTAATATTCACTCTTCTGTTTCCGGAACAGTAGCAAAAATAGATCAGATTACCGATACGTCAGGTTACAAACGCCCGGCAATATTTATTGATGTTGAAGGTGATGAATGGGAAGAAAGTATCGACCGTAGCAAAGTTCTGAAAAAAGAGTGTACTCTTAGCGAAAAAGAAATAATACAACGAATCAGTGATTGCGGTATCGTAGGACTTGGAGGAGCAACATTTCCTACTCAAGTAAAACTGTCTCCGCCTCCGGGGATGAAAGCATCGATACTGATTATAAATGCCGTAGAATGTGAACCTTATCTCACTTCAGATCATCAATTGATGATGGAAAAAACCGAAGAGATTCTCGTCGGAATCATGATATTGAAAAAAGCGGTTGGAGTAGAACATGCGGTAATCGGAATAGAAAATAATAAAAAAGACGCTATATCCAAGATGCAAAGTCTGGTGTCTTCATATTCCGGAATTACAATTTGTCCACTAAAAGTAAGATACCCGCAAGGAGGTGAAAAACAACTGATTGATGCTATTATCCGCCGTCAAGTTCCAAGTGGCGGATTGCCTATCTCTACCGGAGCTGTAGTACAAAACGTAGGAACGGCATTTGCAGTATATGAAGCGATACAAAAGAATAAACCGCTATTCGAACGTATAGTAACCGTAACAGGGAAATCGTTAAAATCTCCGTCTAATTTTCTAGTACGAATAGGAACTCCTATCGGACAACTGATCGATGCTGCCGGAGGATTGCCTGACGATACCGAAAAAATCGTATCCGGAGGTCCTATGATGGGGAAAGCGGTAGTATCGACAGATATACCGACAACAAAAGGCTGTTCCGGTATTCTCCTGATTCAAAATCGAGAAGCCGAAAGAAAAGAAATGTATCCATGTATTCGATGCGCAAAATGTGTAGCTGTATGCCCGATGGGACTCGAACCTAATCTTTTAGCGAAATTATCGGACTTTTCCGATTGGGAAAAATCGGAAAAAGAACATGTCATGGATTGCATCGAATGCGGTTCATGTAGCTACACATGTCCGGCACACCGTCCCTTACTCGATTTTATTCGTTTAGGCAAAAGTAAAGTCGGAAATATTATCCGTAACCGGGTTGTCAAAAAATAACAAAAAGAAATTCTTTAATTTATGGATAAAAAATTTATAATATCACCTTCACCGCATATTCATAGCGGAAATTCTGTAGAAGGATGTATGTACGGCGTTCTGATTGCTTTGATCCCGGCATTTCTTGTAGCACTCTATTTTTTCGGGTTAGGAGCATTGATCGTAACTGTTACATCGGTATTGGCATGTGTCTTATTCGAATACCTGATTCAAAAATACATTTTAAAAGGAAAAGTAACTATTTCTAACGGATCAGCAATTCTTACCGGGGTCTTATTAGCATTCAATGTCCCCTCAAACCTTCCGGTATGGATCATTATCATAGGAGCATTAGTCGCTATCGGGATCGGGAAAATGTCGTTCGGAGGATTGGGAAACAATATTTTCAATCCGGCATTAGTAGGGAGGGTATTTCTATTGATTTCTTTTCCCGTACAAATGACAACATGGCCAAAACCGGAAGCATTCAACTCACATTATCTGGATGCGACAACAGGTGCGACACCTCTTAGTATGTTAAAACAAGGTATGCCGATAGAAAACACAACTTTAGATTTATTACTCGGAAACGTCGGAGGTAGTCTCGGTGAAATCGGGGCAATCGCCCTACTTTTAGGTTTTGCCTATATGTTATGGAAAAAAATCATTACATGGCACATTCCGGTGTCGATATTGGCAACCGTCGCAATTTTCTCTCTTTTAATAGGCATAGATCCTCTAACCCAACTTCTTACCGGAGGGCTGTTGTTAGGATCGATATTCATGGCTACCGATTATGTTACATCACCGATGTCTCACAAAGGAATGATTATTTATGGCGTTGCCATCGGTCTCTTGACAATCATTATCCGCCAATGGGCTGCCTATCCTGAAGGAATGTCGTTCGCTATATTGATTATGAACGCTTTCACACCGTTAATTAATATGTATGTCAAACCTAAACGTTTCGGGGAGGTCGTAAAACATGGCTAAAACAGAATCTACATTTTTAAATATGCTTGTCGTCTTGACGGTCACCACTCTAATTGTCGGAGCAGCATTGGGATATGTGTACAACATCACCAAAAAACCTATTGCCGAAGCAGAACAGAAACAGCAAATAGAAGCCATACAAATGGTAGCTCCGGAATTTGACAATTCACCGATCAAGGATAAATATTCACTGAAAATCGGAGCAGACAGTTTGGAAGTTACCATTTTCCCGGCAAAAAAAGGAGGACAAAAAGTCGGTGCGGCAGTAGAAGCAATCACAAAAAAGGGTTTTGGAGGAGAAATAAAAATCATGGTAGGATTTAATGCAGACGGTTCAATACGTAATTATAGAGTTTTGAAACATGCAGAGACTCCGGGATTAGGTTCTAAAATGGATGAGTGGTTTCGAACAGACAAAAACAATCAAAATATTTTAGGTAAGAACCCGGCAACCGACCGTCTGACAGTAAGTAAAGATGGCGGAAGTGTAGATGCCATTACGGCTGCAACCATTAGTTCAAGAGCATTTCTGGATGCCATACAAACAGCTTATAATGCTTATATGAACCGTACCGATGCTCAAAGCGGTGCATCATATAAAGCACATAACAAATAAACAGGAGATGATATTATGAATAAAATGAGCATCATACTAAACGGAATCATTAAAGAGAATCCGACATTTGTTCTATTATTGGGGATGTGTCCTACTTTGGGAACGACCTCATCTGCAGAAAATGGCATGGGGATGGGACTGGCGACAGCATTTGTTCTGATTTGTTCGAACGTAGCTATATCATTAGTAAAAAACTTTATTCCCGATAAAATCCGTATTCCGGCATTTATTGTGATAATCGCAGCTTTCGTTACTATTTTAGAAATGTGCATGAAAGCTTATGTACCGGCACTATACGCAAGTCTAGGATTATTTATTCCTCTAATTGTAGTAAACTGCATCGTATTAGGTCGCGCTGAATCATTTGCGGCAAAACACAACGCATTCGATTCGATGCTCGACGGTGTAGGTATCGGTTTGGGATTTACCGGAGCACTGACTCTTTTAGGTGCTGTACGGGAGTTTTTAGGTACAGGAAAAATATTCAGCGTTACAATCTTCCCCGAACAATACGGAGCTTTAGTCTTCGTTCTTGCTCCGGGAGCTTTCATCGTGCTGGGATATCTCATTCTCATTGTTAACAAACTTAAAACCAAATAAGAGATGATTACCTATATATCTATATTCATTACCGCCATATTCGTCAATAATATCGTATTGGCTCAATTTTTAGGGATCTGCCCTTTTTTGGGGGTTTCTAAAAAGGTCAGTACTGCAATCGGAATGGGGGCTGCCGTAACATTTGTAATGACAATTGCAACAATCGTCACATACTTGTTGCAAAAATATCTGCTGGATGCTGCCGGGCTGCAATTTATGCAAACCATAATTTTTATTTTAGTAATAGCGGCATTGGTACAAATGGTAGAAATCATTCTGAAAAAAGTATCACCTCCACTCTATCAGGCATTAGGAGTCTTTCTTCCTTTGATTACTACCAACTGTGCTATTCTGGGAGTTGCTATTTTGGTAATACAAAAAGATTATAATCTGATGGAATCTGTCGTATTTGCCATTTCGACAGCTATCGGCTTTACATTAGCAATGGTTTTATTCGCCGGCATTCGGGAACAATTGAGTACGACTAAAGTTCCTAAAGCCATGCAAGGAATTCCTATCGCTTTAGTAGTCGCAGGGCTTTTAGCTATGGCTTTCATGGGATTTTCGGGTATAAAAATCGGATAAATACTTGTTATTAGAAAAACGGAATCGCCGAAAACTAAATGGTTTTCGGCGATTCCGTTTTTCTAATACAACAAACTTCTAATAGGTATGTTCTCCACTTTCCATCTCCTGTTCGGTAATAGGCTTTTTGTCCATAGCTCTCCACGCATAGACAATATAAGCTAAAACAAAAGGAACTAAGAAAGAGACGACAGTCATTACTTCTAAGGTAAAGAGACTTGATGAACTGTTATAAATCGTCAGAGAACTTTGCAAATCAACAGCAGAAGGATAATACGGAGTATTATTATAACCTGCCAAGAAGAATAGGCTCAAAACGACTAACACTGTCCCAATACCGCTATACCAAATACCGCAAATCCATGTCTTGGAAAATGCTGCTCGTATAATTGCATACAATACCGACACGACACCAATCAGAAACATAACCGCAACCCAAGGCATCTCTATCAAATTAAAGAAATATTTATATTTTCTCACAAACACTTCTCCATTTACAGGATTCAGTTCATAACCGTCGGCTGTAAGCGTTACACCGACAAATATAAGGAACAACACGACAAAAGGAACTGCATTGATCAATACTTGCCGACGGGCACGATTAAAGATCGTTTCGTCCGCAATATTATTCATAAAATAAAGCGAGGCCTGAACTCTTGCCAAAAAGAAAACAGTCACTCCTAACAAAAGATTACGCCAATCAGCTATCGCTTCTAATCCATGATACGGATTTACCCACGTAGAAATTACAGGCTGATATATATCCATTAGATTTTCTTTATCAACTTTGAAATCAGCTCCGCTGAAAAAAGTACCGACAGCAACTCCTAACAAAATGATTCCGACAACACCGTTAATCAATAAAAATATATCATACACTTTCGTTCCCAAAAGATTCCCTTTACGAGAACGATATTCGTAAGAAACAGCTTGTATGATAAAACTAAAAAGAATAGCCATCCATAACCAATATGCTCCTCCGAAACTCGTAGAATAAAATAATGGGAATGATGCAAAAAAAGCCCCTCCGAACACCACCAAAGTCGTAAACGTAAACTCCCATTTCCTACCTAAAGAATTAACGAGCATAGTTTTCTCTATCGGCTTCTTGGCAATAGTCGTCAGTAAAGTCTGCCCACCCTGCACAAAAAGTAAGAACACCAACAACGCCCCTAACAGCGAAATAATAAACCACCAATAATGCTGGTAAAAAAATTCATTCAGTTCCATAATCTTCTATTTTTGAACAGGTCCTTTTTTTATTTGTTTCAACATAATCCCGATCTCGGCAATAAGCAATACCGTAAAAAGAACGGCAAACATCCAGAATGTTGTCTGTACTGCAGATGTCTGAATTTTCGATACTGCAGCAAACGTCGGCATAATATCCTGTATCACCCAAGGCTGGCGTCCCATCTCCGCAACAATCCATCCCGACTCCAAACAGATATATCCCAAAGGAAGAGATAAGAGAGAGATCCATAATACCCATTTAGCTTTATCTAACTTATCTTTAGAGATATAAGCCAATATCAATAGAAAAAGCGCAATGAAGAAGAATGCTAATGTAATCATAATATGAAACGAATAGAAAACAAAAGGAACATGTGGTATCAATTGTTCCATATCAGTCACATACCCATATCCGAAATCAGAATAATTTTCTTCCAATCGTTTTCCCGCTTCTTCCATGGCTGCTTTATCTCCAGCTTTTTGAGCTACTTTATAATCAGACAATGCCTTAATAGCCAATTTCCCTCTTTCGATACGTTCTTGCGCAGAAGGGGCGATAATCACTTCTCCCTTTGCATTTTTCATCTCATACCCACCATCGATAATATCATTAATTCCCGGTACAAAACCGTCAATATGGCGAGTAGCAAGGAAAGACAAAAGTCCGGGAATTTTCACCTCGAATAAAAACGGATCGATATTGTCCGTATAACTCTTTTTTTCAGGATTAAGAATGCCGAAAGCGACCAATCCCTGTCTATTTTCTCCATGATATACCCCTTCCATAGCTGCAAGTTTCATCGGTTGTTTTTCTGCAACCTGATACGCCGACCCATCTCCGGTATAAGCAACAACAATCATTCCTATAAGCCCGACCCATGAAGCGACTTTCATACTTTTGACAGCCATAAAACGTTCTCTATTCTTTAATAAATACCAAGCACTAATACTGACAACGAATATAGCCCCGAATACCCAACCTGCAGATACGGTATGAAAAAACTTATTGATTGCAACCGGTGATAATACGACATCTGCAAAACTATCCATTTCATTGCGGACGGTATCAGGATTAAATTTCATTCCTGCCGGATACTGCATCCAAGCATTGGCCACCAATATCCACAAAGCCGAAATCGTAGCACCCAAAGTTGTCAACCAAGTAGCAGCCAAATGCATGCCTTTGCTCACCTTATTCCATCCGAAGAACATAATTGCAATAAAAGTCGATTCCATAAAAAAGGCCATAATTCCCTCAATAGCCAACGGAGCTCCGAATATATCACCGACAAACCAACTATAATTAGACCAATTCGTTCCGAACTGAAACTCCAAAATAATACCGGTTGCAACGCCAATGGCAAAATTTATTCCGAATAGAGTCATCCAGAATTTTGTCATTTGTTTCCACCGTTCATCTCCAGAACGATAATAAATCGTCTCCATAATCCCGACAATAACTCCCAGCCCCAACGTCAACGGAACAAAAAGCCAATGATACATGGCCGTCAAAGCAAACTGCGCCCTCGACCAATCCACAACAGAAAATAGATCATTCATAACTCAGACGTTTATAATTTATAGTATTTATCTACTTTCAGGAACAGGAAACGTAAGTTCCATACCTACATGCTCGGCCCGCTCCTCATCAGTATTGAAATTTGCATTTAAAATATTAGGGAAAAAAAATAGTTTCAGTACGAAAAACATAATAAATAATTTAATCAGAATAATCGTCCATAAGGTCTTGCCCAAAGTCATATTTCTGAATCCGTCTACATAAAATCGAAATATACGAACAAATACATTTTTATTATTTATCAAGGTCATTCTCTATTCGGTATTAGAAAGCTTACGAATACAAACTTAAAAACTATTTTTCATATTTATAAAATAAATCAGGATTTTTATCTGCAAACAATATCAAAAAGACTCTGCCCGATCACTCAGACAAAGTCTTTTCTTCATCAAAAACACCCCAACATATTAAGCTTTGCAAACTTCTTGGCGGAAAATACGCATATCTTCCAACCATGACTCAATATCTTCTTCATGCTCCAATTCTTCTGCAAGAATATGAGTAGCGATATTGAAAGTCGTAAAATCTTTTCCATTAGTGAAATTAGCGATATCTTCGTATCTCTGAATAGCACATCTTTCTGATCCGAGATTTTGTTTCAATATAGCCTCAATATTAGGATCTACCGGAGGAAGATATTTACAATGAGCTAATTTAAACCATTCTTCAGGCGACAGAACCGGAGTACCATCCAACTGAATAATTCTGTCAATTAACAGTTTTGCATGATCAAGTTCTTCATCTGCATGTTTCAATAATTCTTTTTCAATGTCATCATGCATCGGACCTTTCATTACACGTGCTCCTACCCAATATTGATAATATGCCAACCATTCTTCTGCCAATGCCTGATTCAGAACATCGATCAAACTCTTTACATCCAATGTAAGAATTTCAACTCCTTTTTTTCCCATAATTCTATTTTTATTATGTAAATAAATGTCGATTTATTACTTAAAACAAACTATGAGATAAAATGTTTAGAATCCGGAATAATTATATGATGTCCGATAAAAAAGAAGTCCGGAAATTCCGGACTTCTATAAATCATTTTTTTATCATCTTTTGTGTTTTACAACCGTTATCTGTCTCCACTTTCACAACATACATTCCCGGTAATAAGCCAGACAAAGATAATTTACAGATTTTTTCATTTATATCCGATTGCCGGTAAACAAGTTTTCCGTAAACATCATATAAAGTGACATTTTTCATAGGACTTCCACTACTAACCGTAGCTTCATCCCTAACAGGATTCGGCTGAATATGAATATCCCTATTCTTATCTTCCTCCTTTACCGTTGTAACAGAAGAAATATCTCCTGAACCCGACACAAATGTCACCACTGAAAGAGGGGGTATCTTAAACACATCGCCTTCTTTAATCTTAGGATAAGCTTTCATATTGTCACCCTCTGAAGTCACATAAGGAGTAAACTCCAAGTCTGTATTACCGGATATATTCTCTACCTTAAACGTAAACGGTCTTTTCACAGTTCTCGAATTTGTCGCAATAATTACGACTTGCTGCGTTGCTTCATTAATGTACGAAGAATACATATCGTTCTTCAACGCATCGACAACACTTAAATTATCTGACCGTTTCGCTTCCACCCGCTTCATTCCAGGACGTACGAATCGGGAATATTGTCCTAATGTGTAAAGAAGCTTTGTTCCGTGAATAAAGCCATCATTAAGACCTTCTACCGTCGGAGCTTCAATTAAAGCAAAGCGGCTTTCTCCGTAATGACTACCCGATTCAAAAGTTGTCCACCAATGCCACCCGGTAGCATTAGCTACCACCAGATCGACATGCAGCATACGGGCCAGGGAGATGGCACATTCTATTTCACTGAATCCCCCTTCTGAACCTGGATGCCCCCAACTGTATCCGCCGTCCAAAAGACTGTACTCCGACTGAAAATATTCGAGTGGAGGATTCACGGCATCCATAGCTTTCCTAAAATTAACGCGGGTATCATACATGCCCTGAGCATCCTGATCTGCCCAATAACTATGTGCAGATACGATATTAGAAACATTCGGCAATCCCGCTACTTTCATCGTCGGCTGTTCATTCCCCCAAAATTTCGGAATCTGAGACTCTGCACTACCAAGAAAACCGGCTTCTGCGAAAGTCAACTGTGTCGTCAACTGTTTTGCCGCAAACGCACTGCTCATAGCCTTTATCACATCTGCAATCTCCTGATCGGTAGCCGGTGATCCTTCTTGCCCTCCTGCCCAAGCATACTGTGGCTCATTCATCGGGCTGATATAATCGAAATGAATACCCTCCTTGTCAAAATGATCGACAACCTCTGCTGCAAATAACGCATAATCGTCGTATTTATCTTCCGCAAGAATATAGTTTGATCCATTATCTTTATTATAAGCATAACCGTGTTTCGTCATATATATAGGAGGAGAATTCATAAATCCTAAAAGGTCTTCCACACCATATTCCAAAGCCGCCTTTCTAAGAAACCAGAGCTGCCCGGTCTGTCTCTCCCATGTATAAGTTCCATCGGGATTCAAAAAACATTCGGTACGTTTCGAATCGCCCATTCCTGCATCATCGCCTTGCGTTGCCGAACCCGAACCGATATTGAACCGCCAGCAAGAGAGGCCCATCCCTTTCGGATTTCCGTTTTCATCCAGCTCTTTACTGAACAGCAGTTCAGCTAAACGATTCTTCTTCGCTTCAGGCCAAAGCCGCCCCAACCAATCGGCATTCCAGGCATCAGACGATCCGAAATTCCGTATTGTCTGATATTTATTTGAACAATTGACGGTTATTTCGACCGGAGACATAAGCGTTGATGAATAGTAATAGGCAACATCTTCGACATCCATTGCATAATCATCGACCATTAACTCATCATAAAGCCCTCCGGCACTCTCTGATGCAACAGTACTACCTAAAGACCATTTATCAAGACCTAAATTATAAGGATTTACCGCTACTTTCGCTGCCGTCTGTTTACCGTTCTGATAAACGCGTATAATGATTCTGGGGGTTACCGCATGCACTACACTTATCGCATTCCATTTCCCAGACTCTAAAAGCTCACTGCCCACCGTCTCGATCTTCTCCCCTTCTACGATGGTCTCCAAAACCACATAGGCTGCATCCCCGTCAACCTTTATCTTAAGGCCATAACCGTTGTTTTCATCCTTAAAAGCCCGATAAATATATTTGCCATGATCTGCATCGTCAATAGATTCTTTCTTATACAGAAAATTCAACGTCGAAGCTTCATCGGGAATGATATTATCGGAAAACTGCAACTGTCCGCCTGCTTCCAACTTTACCACCTGACCCCTCTGTGAATCCTCTTCAAATGAATATCCTGACCCCTCGATAGTGATGCGTCCGCCTTCCTCTTTCAAATCATTATCGAAAAGGAAAGTTATAGGGCCTTCCGGAAGAGGCTCCGTTATGGCTTCGCCCGCATATATTTGAGCTACCTGACTCGCACTCAACGGATAATGATAGATGTTGACATCATCTATCGATCCGGTGCTTGGATGCGGTGAACGATCGGGATTAACACCGAAATAAAGATGTGTCAGATCCAACAAAGATATAGGAGCCAAGATCTTTTTCGAACCAACTTTCTTACCGTCCAGATAATAATTCCAAGAAACTCCGGCAACTACCAACGCAATATGATGCCATGTATTATCCTTTTCTATTCGAGGACCATATAACGGCTCCCAAATACCATTATTGATCTTATTGGCACAGGAAACAATACCACTTGAATTATCATCATACCCGTATATCGGCATCAAATAAATATTGCTGCCATTAGTGGAACTATAAAATTCAAAAATCTGTTTCCATAGCTCATCTCCATCGAAAGAGCTGCGTTTATACCAGAAAGAAAGTGACAACGTATCTCCTATGACAGGTGCAGGCGTTATCACTGCATACTGGGACTTAACCCTGTCGAATGAAAGCACTTTTCCTCGAACAGGATCATCGACTATTCTCGCCCCTTTTAGCTCCATACTCGTATTGGACTGGTTGTCCTCAGCCGTACCTTGTTCAAAATTATAGGATGCATACAATTTATAATCCGCATAATTTTGAGCCAATAGCCAACCCGGCAAAGTCAAAGCAATAAGTATCAACAGTTTCTTTACATCCATATTTTTTATTTTTAATTACTATTTCTATAAAAACTCTCATTTACCAAATAATCGCCATTAGCGGAGACCCAAATACTTAATAATGTAACCAACCGATACAAAGACAATCGATCACCATCTAACCAGGTTAAAAATCAAGACCGATTATATAGAAGAAATACATTCCACATAACAAACACACATTTTTTTCATGATACAAAAATTATAGTAAAACAACTTAATCGGACAGCAATCACTATAAATAATAGCAGAAAACAATTTTATAGAGAATTACTGCAATCCCTATTAAAAATTTAATTATGACAAATTTATCGATTCAACGACAAAGTAACAAGACAAAAATTAAGCATTGACAGATAGCAATTCATGCATAATGTGTTTTTCTGACTTAAAAAAAACGACCAACAGCGAATTCTTTTTTAAAGACAGAATATATCGAATCATTCAAACACAGATAGTAAATCATGCAAAATATTCTTATTTCATCAAAAAATAGAACGGATTAAATGATATATTCGTAAATTAGCATAGACAAAAGGAATTTTATAACGCATAGAACTTTTTTAGTTATTCTGAAAATGATTGCTTTGTAACTATTCGAATTTATTTTTAAACTACATAGAAACATCACAAACGGCTTATACAGCCTTAATTACCTATTTCTAACATACATACCAATCATGAAAATTTTATTTATAAGTCTCGGTATTATTATTTCCACTTTCTTATATTCCCAAAACCATTATGTCAAACAATTGGGAATAGAACAAGGTCTATCAAATAACTATGTCGTAAATATTACTCAAGATAAAGACGGATTTTTATGGTTTGCCACCGAAGAAGGTCTAAATAAATTTGACGGCAGTCGTTTTATTAATTATTATAAACATACCAATCATCTCAGTGGGAACGAATTGAACTGTATTTATGCCGACCCCTCAGAACCTATTATATGGATAGCTACTCAACGAGCGGGAATGAACGCTTATAATTATGACAAAAACGAATTAACCGTATTCTCACATAACGATTCGATACCCAGCAGCCTCATTACAAACGATGTCACACACATCTCCCCTGCAAAAGACGGGAATCTATGGCTCAGTACTTACTATCGGGGAATAGAGTATTTCAATAAAAATACCGGAGAGTTCGTTCATTTCAATACCAACACATTTCCCGATTTACCCTCCAACAATACTTGGACTGTATTAGAAGATGAAAACAAGAATATATATATCGGGCATGTAGAACATGGAATGAGTATTATTTCTTTGAAATCCAAGAATGTAAAGAATTTCAGACATAATCCCCAAAATAGGAACAGCATACCCGGTAACCGAGTTAATTGCATATATAAAGACAATTCGAATAACATTTGGGTAGGAACTGAAAAAGGTGCAGCCTTATTCGACCCAAAAACAGAGCAATTTTTCCCTATAAATCAATTTACAAATATACCTTCAATATCTGCTGTTTTTGATATTCGTCAAATGGATAATGACAAAATCTGGATAGCTACAGAGCTAAATGGAATTTTTATCATAGATCTCAAACACCAATATTATCTATCACAAAACCAGATCAACCCCGAACATATCACAGTAGGAAGCGATAATTACAGTTTATCCAATCCGACAGTAAGATGTTTATTTCAAGACTCTTTTAAAAATGTATGGATCGGGACTTACGGAGGAGGTGTTGATTTTATCGGTCATATTCCTCCATTTTTTAGAACTTATAGTTATTCTCCGATCGAAGAGTATAAAAACAACCTCAACAACAGAATCGTACTGAGCCTATGTATTGATAAAAATAATAAATTATGGATCGGCACTGACGGCGGAGGAATTAATGTTTTTGAAAAAGGCAATCGTACAGCCATTTACACCGAAGAAAACAAAAATTTAAGCCATAATTCTGTTACAAGTGAATATTGCGATTCACAAAATAATATATGGATAGGTACATTCATGGGAGGTGTAGATGTCTATAACAACGAGAAAAATACTTTTTCCCATATCAACTTAAAAGAAGCTACGACTCATGACGCCCGTTGTTTTTATGAAGACCAGGAACACAACATGTGGATAGGGACTAGTTCCGGAATATTCATCGTCAATACTCAAACTCAAGAAAATACACATCATTATACTACAATAAATTCTCCTCTTCCTGAAAATATGATACGTAGTATTGTTCAGGATAATAAAGGTCAAATATGGGTCGGCACTTTCGGACAAGGATTGTCTGTTTTCACAAAAAATATGCATCTTATCGGTCACTTCAATGAAAATAACGGATTTTGTTCCAATTGTATAAATCATATTTTCAAAGATTCAAAAAACAGAATTTGGATAGCAACTGGAGACGGATTAGCTTGTTTTGCTGCTAACGAAAATCGAAAATATAAAGTTTATAACCGGCAAGACGGCATTCATAATGCTCACATCCGGGCAATTACCGAAGACAATGAAGGAAATATCTGGTTTAGCACCAATGCCGGCATAAGCTGTTACACGGCAGACACCGAACAATTTATAAATTACAATTATTTCGAAAAAGTCCCGATGGGTAATTTTGCCAATGCAGCCGTAGCCAAAGACGAAAACGGAATTATTTATTTCGGATCTATAAATGGAGCTCGTTATTTTGATCCGAGCGCAGTTCTAAGCAAACGTAAAGTATCACCTATTATCATTACCGAAATAAAAGTATTTGACGGACAATCTACATATAAAGATAATAATACTATAAATTTTTATGGACAAGATAATAAAGGTATAAAATTGACTTATAAACAAAATACTTTTAATCTAACATACAGTGTACAAGATCATTCCCAAGCTAATTTAGTTGACTATGCATATCGCTTAAAAGGGTTTGATGACTCATGGTACACTGTTGATGAAAATACAGTATTATTCCGTAATATTCCTCCGGGAGAATATGAATTCCAAATAAAAGCCAGGATTCGTAACCAAGAATGGACTGAGGAAATCAATACTCTCCCAATACATATTACACCACCGATTTGGTTATCCTGGTGGGCAAAAACACTTTATCTTATTTTTGCAGGATGCATCTTTTTCTGTCTTTTCAGACTTTATAAGAAAAAAATGGATATGCAACTTTTGTATGAGTTGGAAAAGAAAAATCACGAACAAGAAGAAGAACTGAATAACGAACGGTTACGTTTCTTTACTAACATCACACACGAATTGCGCACACCGTTAACTTTAATTTTAGGTCCTTTGGAAGATTTGCAAGAAGATAAAGATCTGCTCCCGTATCAACAAAAAAAGATATCAATCATTCATAATAGTGCCATTCGACTTTTAAATTTAATCAACCAAATACTCGAATTTCGCAAAACAGAGACACAAAACAAAAAACTTTGTGTAAGTAAAGATAACCTTGCTGCATTAGTTACAGAAGTCGGTCTCAAATACAAAGAACTGAATCCTAAGAAAAATATTGAATTCAACATTGCGATCGAAAGTGATCCTCTCCCCTTATATTTCGATAAAGAGATCATAACGATAATACTCGACAATTTAATTTCAAATGCCATAAAATATACGGAGAAAGGTTATATCAACATATCTCTTTATACTATCCGAAAAAATAATACAGATTATGCAGAAATCAGAGTTTCCGATACAGGACAAGGCATTCCTTCCGAAGAGTTGCCTCATATCTTTGAAAGATATTATCAAGCCAAGAATGACCGTCAAGTATCGGGTACCGGTATAGGGTTGGCTTTAGTAAAAAATCTTGTTAAGTTACATCAAGGAGAAATACATGCAGAAAGTATTCTCGGGAAAGGTAGTAGTTTCAGATTTTCTCTTATCATAAACAATATATATCCAAATGCCCTTCATACAGACTCTGAAGAAAAAGAGCAAAACAGTAACCACGATACAGAATCTGCCGAAGATAGTATGCTTAACAATAATATTTCCGGAGAAAAACCCATTTTATTAGTAGTAGAAGACAATCCCGATATATGCGAATATATATCTGAATCATTCTCCGATTCATTCGAAGTCATAACTGCAGAAGAAGGTGAGGCTGGTTATCGTATGGCAATCTCTCAAATTCCCGACATTATAGTAACAGATATTATGATGGCCGGTATGGATGGAATCACTTTTTGTAAAATCATAAAAGGGGATGTACGCACAAGCCATATTCCGGTTATAATGCTCACAGCAAAGGACTCTTTACAGAATAAAGAAGAAGGTTATCTGGCCGGTGCAGACTCGTATTTGACAAAACCTTTCAGTGCGAGTTTATTGAGAAGCCGTATTCATAATTTATTAGAATCCCGTAAAAAACTGGCTAATCAGTTCAGTAACAACCTAAACATCAATTCCGATAAAAGTATAATACTTCACGAATCTCTAAACCAACTTGATAATGAATTTATACAAAAGATCACACAAATCATCGAAGACAATCTTAAATCAGAAAAAATAGATGTTACCTACCTTGCTGATAAACTATGCATGAGCAAATCTACTCTTTACCGGAAAATAAAAGCCTTAACCGGAATCTCGACAAATGAGTATGTACGAAAGATAAAAATGCAAAATGCAGAAAAACTAATGTTGGAAGGCAGATACACGATTTCTGAAATAGCTTTTAGAGTAGGAATGAATAGTCCCGTCTATTTCAGACAATGTTTCAAAGAAGAATTCGGAATATCCCCATCAGAATATTTAAAGCATTTGAAAAGTAAATAAAATACTGAGTTTTTAGCCAGCCTAAATTTTCTTATTGGGAAATTTAGGCTGGTTACTAATCGGTTCTAAAAAGAATATGTCGTACCGACCAAGAGATTAGCCGCCGCATCAAACTTTGCAGAACATTTTTTTTCATCGACTTTATCTCCGAAAAACGAACCTCTCGGTTCAACAAATATACTCAATCTACGATTTATATTGAATTTAGCTTGCATACCGACGATCGCCGTATATGTCGTTTTTGCATCTGTAACGTTAGTCGGGAAAGCAGCTCCGACTCCCACAATTCCTATCATATCAAATAATCGATCCGGATCATATCCCGAAAAACAAGAAGTCAGATTTACTAAATAATCACTGCGTAAAGATAAAATTGTCATCTTATCTGCATCATACCATACTACAGGACGGAAAGTATTTGTTCCGAAAGACAAACGAACTCCGGAAATAGAATTAAACCAATAACCCAACGACACATCTGCATTAAAAGAAAGCTTATCTTTTACTTTTCCTGTACGGGAAACAACGGTATTTCCCCAAACACCTGTACCAACGCCAGCCGAAACGAACATTGAATTATCAACCTTTTCCGTATTTAAGTATCGTTCCGGCCTATTTTTAAACTTGTAGGTCAATCCCAAAAGCAAATCTCCGACAACCACCTGATTCCTGATTCCATCAAATCGATTGAAATATGCCGAAATTTGAGGCTCTAAAAATATATCTAAAGCTGGAGTTACACGAAATGCTCCCTGCAATCCAGCAGAAATTCCCGGAATAAAACGTATCTTTTTATAAGAGGAAGTTACTCCCAATCCTAACTTAGCACCTAAAATACCGCTTAACGAAAACAATCTATCCGGATTATATCCTGCAGCAAGAGTACTCAAATTCAACATATAATCTGCATCCAAACCTCCATGTACAGTAAACTCTCCGCTTTGATCTTCAACTTGTTCTCCCGATAAAGACAAACGCCATGCCGATAAAGGAGAAAACCAGCGTCCCAAAGAAATCCTGCCGATAGGTCCGACATTCATATTCCGAAACATTTCATTATTGACATAAGTAGATATTCCACCCGAAACAGAAACAAAATAAGAAGATCCTTTTTCCCCTTCAAATAGAGAACGGTTGGTCTCCCGGTCATATCCACGGAATGTATAACCGACACCGATATTTACGGTTGGAAGAACAGTCTTATACGTTGATAATCCCGAAAGAGCATTCCGATCGGCAACCCAAAGAAGATGAGGCTCGAGAAAAAGATTCCAATGAGAAGTAACATTAAACTGCGCCTGCAAACCAGCTTCTAATGCCGGATAGACTTTTTGATTCCGGTAAAAAGCCGATGGACCGGCAGCTGCGATCAAATTAAATAATCGATCTTCTTTATATCCGGCAAAAACCGATGTTATATTAAACATATAATCAGCTCCTGCTATAATTGCATTGTAACGGGTAGCCTTTCCTGCAGGAAAGGCCGAACCGATTATCATCCCCGTACCATTAACTCTCAAACCGGAAATAGCAGTAAACCATTTTCCTAAAGATATTGTCGCTCTGGCACTTAAAGCTTGCCGAGCAGAAAGTCCCAACTTGGGTCTGGAGACTATTCTCCCTAAACCTCCGCTAAGAGCAATAAACATATTATCAGAAAACACTCTATCAGCAAATTTATCTTGGTTTCTGCGTATTTCCCGTTCAACCGTATTATATATTATACCGACACTCAAAGAACCTAAAGCATCCAATTTCGACACAGTCTTCCCTCCGGCTAAGCGATTTGTATAAAATGACATACGAGGCTCAACGTAAAAGTCTATATCTTTTGTCAGGCGAAGATTTCCTTGTAAACCAATTCCTGCACCCGGAACAATCGCCGCCTTATCCATGCTTTTCTTTGCATAAATCCCTTCTACTCCTGCAACCCCGACAACTTCAAATAAACGATTCCGGTTGTATCCCCCGAAAGCCGTATTGAAATTCAATAAATAATCAGCTCTCAGTCCAACAGTTTTTAATCGATAATGCACTCCGTTCACAGGAGCTTTCCAATCTGAAAAACCTCCATCTGCTGAAAAACGAATTCCGGAAACCGGAGTTATCCATCCTCCTATTGCAACTTGCGCAGATGGGCCAAAAAAGTCGAAAATGCTATTAGAAAACATTTGTCTCGAAATCAATGCACGAGTACCTACCCCTCCGGATATAAACATATTATTTCGGAAAGGACGAAAAAATGCTGTCGTAACACGTTTCTCGACAGGAATCATTTTATATGAAACTCCAAGCATCACAGACCCGAAAAGATCATATTTACGCCATGAAGATCTATCATCGATATTATCCCGATAGATTGACAACTTCGGCTCGATAAACAAATCTACCAAAGGTGATAAATTGAACTTACCTTGAAACCCGCCACTCAGTCCCCACACATGGCGATAACTTGCATGACGAAACGCATTATGGTAACTAATACCCAAAATACCGACCAGTTCAAATAATCGATCCGGATTATATCGATTGGCAAATGCGCTCAAATTCATAAGATAATCCCAATTAACGCCGATAATTCCAGCTTTATTCCCAGTAAATCCATTATTAACAGACATATAACTGGCATCTAATCCTACACGAGAACCTATAACCGGAGTAAACCATTTGCCAACATAAAAAGAAGCCAAAGGACCGACATATATACCGGAAGCTTCACGACTCAGCTTCATATTAGCCCCTAAACCTCCTGATATGAACATATGGTCAGAAAAACGTCCGGACTCGAACTTCTCGGCTTTACGTCGCTTCTGCAAAGTATAATCCAATCCATTAATCTGAGCTTGAGTAAATCCTGATACAAAAAACAGACTCAGAACAAACAACCAGAAATATCTCGATGATGACATAGCAATATTACTTTCAATCTTTTATTTACGTTCCTTATCACAATAAATCCATCACATCCGCATCCACTTTGGCCACATCTCTTAAGGACGGATCTAATTCAAAAGCCTTTTCTATGTGATTGATCGCATCCATTACTTTATCTAACCGATTGGCCGCTATTGCCTTAACATACTCTGATCGGGCTGTTTCAGGTAAATTCTGAGCCTTTTCCCAAGCCTCGTCATTACGTTTCAATGCTAATAACAACACCACCTCGTTAATGCCACCTTCTTGTCCGAAAGTTGCCAGTGCTTCTTCATAATTGCCGTTTAACGCACGAGTTACAGACTTTAAATATTCCGAAGAAACTCCGTCTGGAATCAAAGAAACGACAGAATCAGCTTTTTCATATTTCCAATTGCTCAACAATGCTACAGCCTGATTGGTTAAGACCTCTTCAGGAGCATCTTTACTAATAAATGATTCTAAAATAGAATCATCGGGTCTACCTTGATTTATATAAAGAGCCGAAAGATTATTCGCCGCTAACATAAATTTAGGATAAACTTCAAGAGCTTGTTTATAAATCGTTTCTTTCTCTTCATCCGACTCAGCGATTTCAAACATCCGCCAAAATTCATGACGTGACAACTGCTTATAATCTTTAAGATAAAGTTCTTTGATCTCTGCATCTGTGAGAAAACGATATATCGAATAATCAAAATTATACTCTACCCGTCTCATTAAAGGCAAATAGTGCGGTACGATTACACTTCTATAATAAGGGAGTCTGATTATTGCCCGCCATTGTTTATCCGGACTATCGGGATATTTATTTACGATATTTTGTAAATCTTGAGCCTGCCCGAAAAGAGAATCCTGTCTCATCATTTCGATTGCAGTCTGCCAAGTTTCGACTTTAGAATCTGTTTGAATTTTCAAAAAATCCAGAGTCTCTTTATTCAAATGCGATAAAATACGATTTACCGCCAAATCCATACGTTTTTTAGCCAAAACAAGGTTTTTATCATGAGGTCCTTCCGGTGAAGAAACACCCAAGATAGAAAAAGTCTGCAATTTTGCATCCGGATTAGTTTCTATAGAAGACAACCGTTCCCTCAATTTTGCCAATTCCGATGCATTTTTCGGATCTCTATCATTGATATCCACCTTACCGGGTAAAAAGGAAAGTTCTACTTCCCCTCTGTCATTACGCAACTGTAATTCAGGTTTCGGGAAATAGCGTTCATCCGTAATGTTCTTCGCTTTCAATTTATATTCAAAAAAACGTAAAGGATTAACAAGCCCGCGAGCTATCTGAAAACTATCCGTAAATAAAATCCGGTTATAATTTTCAAGAGACAATCGAATATCGGCACGAAAATCTTCTTTAAGATTTTCGATATAGGCAGAATCATGGTATGCAACCAATTCTCCGTTCTTAGTCATTTCACTCTTACGTATATAAGGCTCTAAAGGATCGTTTTTCAGATCAAACTCATACATACGTTCCTGCGTAAGTGTATATTCTCGCCCATCTGTCACCACAGGTTTTAACAAAACACCCTTTTTACGGGTAATATTATATAATGTCGGTTGAACGATAAGTCGGGTATTGCTGGAGAACATCTCAGCAGGCACTTTAAAACGGGTTCTTAAATGAAAATAATTTCCGACAACCTCGATCTCGGAAGGCTCGAAAATAACCTTATTCTTAATTTTTGCAACGACCGAAACTTCTTGTATTTTTACCGCAGTAGAAACCAAAACAACATCAATTATCTGGCGTCCTTTTACCTTTATATCTTGCCCGTCATATCCGAGGCATGTAAAATTCAAAATGCCGTTTACCGGTACAATAACAGAATACTTACCATCTTCATCCGTCAAACCGACCACCTTTTTCGTTTCTTTATTTATAATAGTAACCCCCGCCAAACGCTCTTCATTATTGCCCCTGACAACTCCTGCCACACGTAAATTTTGAGCAATAATATCAACTCCCGAAAGTAGGAAGATCAAAGCAGATAAAAAACATATCTGTATAAAACTTTTCATCGTGTACACTTAATTATATTTTACCACAAATACACTGTATTATCAACACAAAATATATAAAATCAGCGCAGTATATAAACAAAAGAGAGAGCTAACTTCACAGGGACAAGTGCCCATCCCCTATCATTGACAGATAAAGGTCGAGGTTCTGTATTAGGATATTTATATTGACGGTAACGAAGAGCTCCTATCCCTACCGATGCTTCAAAATTCCAATGTTTATTGATCACTACTGCATAACCGTATGTCACACCTGCAGCGACAGCGTCTCCGTAATAGTATTTACGTTTCAGCAATGCATCGTAACTGGTATAAAAAGCTGTAGCTCCTAAATAGTGCCGGGACATAGGTCTACCGAACCAATACCTTAATTCAGGTTGTACTAAAACATGCTTCAAATCTAAAGATGAACCGGGGAACCAAACGTTAAATGAAGCTGAAAGATCTAACGATAAATGATTACTTAATACAAATTCAGCACCTAAATTCGGAGAAACAGTCGCCCATTGTACTAAATTGGTCTTCAACGCCAATTTTTGAGCATATCCATTGATTGAAAACAAACAAAGTAAAATAAAACAAATTTTACGGCAATGTACAATTTTCGCTTTCAAAGAAATAAATTTAAATAAAGAATTTCACACCTAAAACTATATACACACGACAATAAATTATCTTTTTATTTTAGTAACTTATTGTCAAAAAATCATGGCAAAAATACATAAATAAAATTGATTAACAATCTAAAAGCGATTTTTAGTATACAAAAATCATATTTAAAATATAATTCTATAAATCACAAAAACAGCATTTATCAATAATCGCTTTCACCCGTTTACAGCCTAAGCTATTTTTATATTTGATTTAATCCTGTCGCAATTCGGCAAAACCAACTACTTTCCCCTATCTACAACCTTTTCAAAAAGAAAAGCACTTTTTCATTTTGAAAAGGTATTTTTATAGAATAAATAATTATATTATAATAAATATCAGATATTTACATAAAACAAATTTATATATGGCATGCCCTTTGCTCAAGTTATAATATGAAACTATATATTATATCAAATAGATTACCGGCCAAAGCCTGTAAAGAGAAAAACGGCACATTCATTTTTTCTCGAAGTGAAGGAGGATTAGCGACAGGGTTAAATTCTCTAAAAACCACCGACGAGAAACATTGGATCGGATGGCCGGGTACTTGTGTAGATAAAAAAGAGGACGAACAGATCATTTCAGAACAATTAGAAAAATTAAATTTTCACCCCGTCTTTTTATCATGCGATCAATATAAAAATTACTATGAAGGATATAGTAATAGTACAATTTGGCCCTTATGTCACTATTTTTTCGCATATACAGAATATAAAAACTGTTTTTGGAAAGCTTATCAAGAAGTAAATGCTCTTTTCTGTGAAAAAATTTGCAGTATCGTATCCGCAGATGATTATGTTTGGATACAAGATTATCAGTTAATGCTGCTACCGGGCATGCTGCGAAAACGCATGCCCCATCTACGTATCGGTTATTTCCACCATATACCTTTTCCCTCATACGAATTATTCAGAATTTTGCCTGAGCGAGGAGAAATTCTACAAGGATTATTGGGTGCTGATTTCATCGCATTCCATACACACGATTATATGCGTCATTTCATCAGTGCAGCAGAACGGGTACTCAACATAGACTTCCAATTAGACGAAATTCAAATAGGAAATCGGGTTATACGTGTCGAAGCATTACCTATGGGTATCAATTATGATCTTTATCATAGTGTATCGGAAAATCCTGAAGTACAAAAGGCCATCAATCGCTTTCAAAATTTGTTCGGCAACCATAAAATGATATTATCCGTCGATCGATTAGATTACAGCAAAGGAATTTTACATCGTTTATGGGGCTTTTCTCTATTCTTAGAACACCATCCCGAATACCTCGGTAAAGTGACATTAGCGATGGTAATCGTACCATCGAGAGATCAAGTAAATCAATATGCAGAATTAAAAACTAAAATAGACGAAGAAATAGGAGCAATCAATGGAAAATATTCAACAATAGACTGGACACCCGTATGCTATTTCTATCATGGATTTTCTTTTGAAGAATTAGCCGCTATGTACTTTGTTGCAGATATAGCATTTTAGTTACTCCACTGCGTGACGGGATGAACTTAGTAGCTAAGGAATATGTCGCAACAAAACAAAACAATCCCGGAGTACTGATACTAAGTGAAATGGCCGGTTGTGCAGTAGAACTAACAGATGCCATACAAATTAATCCACGAGATATTGAGGAAATAGAACAAGCTATCGTAAAAGCATTAGAAATGCCTGAAAGAGAACAAAAAAACAGAATTAATCACATGCAGGCAATTTTATCTAATCAAACTATTAACAAATGGGCTACAGATTTTATGACCGAATGGAATGATATATGCAGCAAAAATCAACGATTCAGATTAAAGCGCATTGTAGGTCCTGTTATAAGCGACATACGATCGAGATATAAACATGCTCATAAACGCCTTATATTACTTGATTACGACGGAACATTGACCGCTATACGAAATCGTCCGGAAGATGCCAAATCCGATCCTGAACTGATAGAATTGTTGCAACAATTAGCGGAAGATAAAAAAAATCATATCGTAATCAATAGCGGAAGAGACCATCTGACTTTAGAAAAATGGTTGGGACAACTGCCTATATCTTTTGCCGCTGAGCATGGGGCATTTTATAAAGAAAACGGGAAATGGAATAAAAATATACAATCGACCGAATGGAGTCCATCTTTACTCTCTACATTAAAACTCTTTGTATCTAAAACCCCCCGTTCTCACCTCGAAGTAAAAGATACGGCACTGGCATTTCATTACCGACAGACAGACAGTTGGTTAGGAGCACTACGTGCTCAACAATTAACCAATTCTTTAATAAAAATATGCTTACAGCAAAAATTACAAATATTACAAGGAGATAAAGTAGTCGAAATTAAATCTCCATACTGTAACAAAGGCTCTGAAGTAAATCGCTTACTTCAGAAAGACCACTACGATTTTATACTGGCCATAGGGGACGATGTGACTGATGACGACATGTTTCAAGCGCTTCCGTCAACATCTGTTACCGTAAAAATCGGAACTGCATCAAAAAATGCACGATACAATCTGACTGCTCAATCAGAAGTCATACCTTTTCTCCAAGCTCTAATACATCGAGATTTATTTCAACAAAAAAATCTCGATAGAAAGGAGAATATTTTTTCTATTATGAATTTCTTCAAAAAATTACTTCCAAACAACAAATAATAAAAACGAATATGAGTAATCTGAATTATGGTGTTATAGGAAACTGCCGCACGGCAGCCCTCATCTCTGAAACCGGAAATATCGAATGGTTATGTTTCCCCGAATTCGATTCACCCTCTATTTTCGCAGCACTATTAGACCGTAAAAATGGTGGTAATTTCGGATTTCAGGTATCGAATAAATATTCTATTTCACAATCATACGTACCTCACACCAATATCCTATCTACCCGCTTTTCTTCAGAGGAAGGAGAATTCGTTGTTGTCTATTTTATGCCGTGTTATCATTCCCAAAATAAAGATGAGCATTACCGTCCTGCAGAGATTTATCGTTATATCAATCGCATCAAAGGATAAAATCCGATGTTTTAAAATATGGCTGGAAAGAAGAAATACAGAGCTTTTCACAAACTTATGAAAATCTATATTTAGATTCTTCTCTATTATTGATGGAGTCATACGGCTTTCTACAAGCAGACGATATACGCTACCATAAAACCGTAAAAGCCGTAAAAAAGCTTTATTTCATAAAGGTCTGATGTACAGATATAACAATGAGGATGATTTCGGACTACCATCTTCCGCTTTCACAATCTGCACATTCTGGCTTATCCGAGCATTATACGTCATAGGTGAAAAAGAAGAAGCTCGTTGTCTATTTAATGAGGTTCTCTCCTATTCTAATCATTTAGGCCTGTTCAGTGAAGACATCAATTTCGACACAAAAGAGCAACTTGGTAATTTTCCTCAGGCATATTCTCATTTAGCATTAGTAAATACAGCAATTCTTTTTGCAGAAGAAGAAAAAAGGCTTGATTTTATACGACCTTAGAAAATTATATAAATACAAACAAAACATTCGAGATTTTCTCTATAAAAAGCAATAACGCAAAAAAAATACAAACACCTATTAATCAACAAAATATCAAAATTATATTTTTCTATATAGAAAAACATCTTTAAAAATATAGAACATAAAACATTTACACAAATTTTAAAATACCTATTCCGTTAAATATATCGCATACATTTGGCATATAATCTCTCTTTTGCTACTTTTGCAATAGAGAATTAAGGAATATGGTCGCACTTTCAGATATACAACAAGCCAAACAAAGATTCGGTATCATTGGAAATACACCGGGATTATTAAGAGCTGTCAGTCGAGCTCTGCAAATCGCTCCGACCGATCTCTCCGTACTAATAACCGGAGAAAGCGGAACGGGTAAAGAATTTTTTCCGCAGATTATACATACAAACAGTCATCGTAAACATGGACGTTATATTGCGGTAAATTGCGGCGCTATACCTGAAGGCACTATCGACTCGGAGCTTTTCGGGCACGAAAAAGGTTCGTTTACCGGAGCTCTTGCCGATCGTAAAGGATACTTCGAAGAGGCTGATGGAGGAACGATATTCTTAGACGAAGTCGGAGAACTGCCTCTAACAACACAAGCTCGTTTATTGAGAGTTTTGGAAAGCGGAGAGTTCATAAAAGTCGGTTCTTCCAAAGTTCAAAAAACCAATGTCCGTATCGTTGCTGCGACAAATGTCAATATGATTAAAGCGATCTCGGAAGGAAAATTCAGGGAAGACCTATTTTATCGATTAAATACCGTACCTATCGAATTGCCTCCGTTACGAGATAGAATGAATGATATACTCCTTCTGTTTAGAAAATTCTCAAATGATTTTGCTGAAAAATACCGGATGCCGGCGATACAACTGACCGATGATGCAAAAAATTTATTACTGACTTACCGATGGCCGGGAAACATCAGACAACTAAAAAACGTAACAGAACAAATATCTATCTTTGAGACTTCTCGTGAAGTATCAGCCGATATTATAAAGTCATATTTACCGTCATATAATGTAGAACGGTTACCGGTCGTAAGCGGTTCAGAAGGGAAAGACGGCTTTCTATTCGGAAACGAACGAGAAATGTTATATCAGATTATCTTCGAAATGCGTAAAGAGATGAATGAGCTGAAAAGTATCGTGGATAATCTGGCAGCATCTGAAAACGGACATGGGTTGAAAGTTTACACACCGGAACACAATACAGCAATAACCCATCCCACCGTTCCGGTCGTTAAGACATTCCATATCGATAAAGAATCTACAGAAGATGTGCACGATGAAAGTGTGTTCGAAGAAACTTCTCTATCTTTGGAGGACGCAGAAAAAGAGATGATCCGAAAATCCTTGGAAAGAAATAATGGGAAACGAAAAAAAACTGCAGAAGAACTGAAAATATCGGAGCGTACACTTTACCGTAAAATTAAAGAATATAATTTGGAGTAAGCCACACAAATGAAACGATTAACCATACTATTGCTGATCATATTGACCTCTTGTACCATATCTTACAAATTCAACGGAGCAGCAATCGACTATAATACGACAAAAACCATATCCGTAGCCGAGTTTCCGATCAGGGCAGCATTGGTATACCCTCCTCTCGGTCCTGCATTTAATGAAGCCTTGAAAGATATATACACACGACAAACCAGATTAAGCATGGTCAAAACCGGAGGAGATTTGCAAGTTGAAGGAGAAATTACGGGTTATGACCTAAGTCCTCAAGCTGTAACCGAAGATGCTTATGCATCACAAACAAGGCTGACCATCTCGGTAAAAGTAAGATATACCAATACGAAAAATCCTAATCTTAACGTTGATCAGACTTTTAGAGCTTATAGAGATTTTTCCAGTAGCCAGATGTTGACTCAAGTCCAAGATGAGTTAATCTCCCAAATTGTGGATGAATTAGCGGAACTAATATTTAATGCAACCGTAGGAAGTTGGTAATTATGTCGATAAACGGAGAAAAAATACGAAAAGAATTGTCTGAAGGTATTCCGCAAATACCATTAGAAGACTTGCGTACATTACAATCCGATCATCCTTACTTCCAAGCTATCCGTTTTTTATATTTAAAAAGAGTACAAAAAGAAGAGCCGCTTCTTTATCCCGAAGCCCTTGAAAGAAATGCAATTTATTCAGGTGACCGCAAATCTCTATTTTTTTTACTGGAAGGTGCTCGCCAATCCTGGACTTCCCTTTACCGACAAAATATCGAATCAGAAAAGAGTAAGGAATCTTTTTCATTAATAGACTCTTTCTTGTCGGCACAAAATGAAAATTTTTCCGAAAATATCGAACAGCTTATTTTTCAAACAGGAGGAATACCAGCAACAGATTATTTGTCTCTCTCCAAAACTGAAAGTGGAAATGATACTTCAAATTTAAACGAATTGCAAAATATCGACCTGATAAATTCTTTCATTGAAAAATCGGAAAAAGGGAATCCTCTGGTTACCGATATAGATGCCACAACAAAACCGGGAAATACAAAAAATATCCCCGAAACACCTCTAACCGAATCTACAGATGAAGCTTTCCTAACTGAAAGTCTGGCAAAAATATACATTAAGCAAAGAAGATATTCCAAGGCTTTGGAAATAATTAAAAAATTAAGTTTGAAATATCCAGAAAAAAATATTTACTTTGCAGACCAAATAAGATTTTTAGAAAAATTGATTATTAACATAAAAACCGAATAAAATGTATTTGTTCATCACCATCTTAATTCTAATCGCATCAATATTCTTAATATTGATCGTATTGGTACAAAACTCCAAAGGGGGAGGTCTTGCATCAGGCTTCTCTTCAACTAATCAGATTATGGGAGTCAGAAAGACAACCGATTTTGTTGAAAAAGCAACTTGGACACTCGCCGGTACGGTCGTTATCTTAAGCATCGTAGCTTCAGCATTCTTACCTTCTGCCAATACAGGCAGTCACGGATCAGAAATTAAAGATGCCATAAAAAAAGAAATTCCTGCTACTGCACAACCGGGATTTGAAACACAGCAAACTACAGCTCCGATAGCACAACCGGATTCTGCAAAATAAAATAAAACGGGCTGATTCATAAAAATCAGCCCGTTTTGTATAAAATAAATCAACTTAAAGGGGGTAAAGTAATTGTTTCTTCAGTTTCTGTCCAGTCGCTTACTTCAAACCCCGATCCTTCAGTTGTCTCTGAAAATATTATATTCGAAACCATTATTATCGACAACTTTGTTCCCGGAGATAAAATCGAAGAGAGGTGTGTTTCATATTTTTTTGTTTCCCCATTTTTCAAATCAATTTCTACCCTGAAATAAGGAGGTACATCTGAAGGCAATACCATTGCTGTTTTGTTAACAGCCTGCGTTCCAGAAATTGTTAAAGGAATCATTACTGTTTTCGTATAATTCTCATAATTTCCATTATATACATTTACTTTTTCCGCCAAATTTCCGACATACACTCTGACTGAATCAATAGAAGTAGCCAAAGAACTGCCATCCTCATTTTGTAAAGTTACATTAATACCCGCTGTTTTACGCTGTAAAGCAACAGCTATATTCTCACTCCCTAAATCAACGTGTTTTACAGCAAACACATAATCGTATATCGGATAACAAATTGTATCCGAAGGATATTGTCGTAATCCATAATATTGAGAATTCATATCTTCATTCAACGCAAGAGCAGGTTCTGTTGACGCAGGATAGTCATAAGTTCCGTCTGCTCCCGCAGAGGCAACTCCCCAATATAACAAAGTATAAGTGCCTACCGGCAAAAGTAACGGACGAACATAATTTTGTATAGAACCCGAAGCGATTGTATATATAGGATTCAAAGGGCTCAACTGTCCGTTTCTATAATTTCCATAATAAGTAGAAGTTCCAGAGACACAGGGATAAATATCTAATATTCCAGAATAAGGAATATTTGTATTCAACTCAGTTACGAACAATTCAGGACTAACTAAATTTCCAAGCTTAGAATTCGCTTCATTATAACATTCGTCATCATTCGAACATCCTACAAAAACTAACAAGGCCGAGAAAAAATAAAAAAACTTTTTCATATAAAATCAATTTATAAAATTAAATATCACTCAAGTAAACAGATCTGTAACTTATAACAGAATAACACAACAAAAAGTTTAAATAATAACATTAGTGATTTTTCAAATCCTTTTTACTACCCCAAACCAGATTATCAGTACATTTGCAGAATTATACAAATTAATATTTACCGAATGCAGAGATCATCTGATTTACTTTATCACATATATAAAACCAGAAAACCTAATTTCTGGGCTCTTAGTCCTCTTTTTGTTTTTCTGGGAATATATCTCATTACCTCTCTTTTAGTAAACGATTTTTATAAAGTTCCTATCGCTGTGGCATTTCTCATATCTTCGGCTTTTGCCGTTATCATATCACGAGGAGGTAGCATAAATGAGCGCATAGCACATTTTTCATCAGGAGCAGCAAACGGAAATATCATACAAATGATCTGGATATTCATACTTGCCGGAGCATTTGCTCAATCCGCTAAATCGATGGGAGCGATCGATGCGACCGTAAATCTTACGCTTCAAATATTACCAGACAATCTCTTATCAGCAGGCATATTCATAGCTTCCTGTTTCATCTCCCTTTCCATAGGAACATCTGTCGGAACGATCGTTGCCCTTGCCCCAGTTGCCATAGGAATAGCAAATCAAACAAATACGGAATTAGCCTACATGGTTGCGATCGTTGTCGGAGGAGCATTTTTCGGGGATAACCTCTCCTTCATATCAGATACGACAATCGCCGCAACAAAAACACAAGGATGTTTGATGAAAGATAAATTCAAGGTCAACAGTATGATCGTTGTTCCGGCAGCTTTTTGTGTATTGCTTTATTATATATTCGCTGGATTAAATATTCACTCACCGTCGCACCTTACAGAGGTACAATGGATAAAAGTTATTCCCTATCTGATTGTTTTAGGAAGTGCCGTTGCAGGGTTTAATGTCATGTTGGTTTTATTACTCGGAATCATCACATCTGGAGTTATAGGAATCGCAACAAACGGTTTTGATTTTTTCGGTTGGTTCGGTGCTATGGGAACAGGTATAACAGGAATGGGAGAACTGATCATAATCACATTATTAGCTGGAGGTATGCTCGAGATGATACGCTTTAATGGAGGAATCGATTACATTATTGAAAAACTGACTCGAAAGGTCAACTCAAAACGGGGAGCTGAACTTAGTATCGCAGGATTGGTCAGTTTTGCAAATCTTTGTACGGCAAACAACACGATAGCTATTATTACCACCGGAGAAATAGCCCGTGACATAGCAAACCGATTTCATATAGATAAAAGAAAATCTGCCAGTATTTTAGACACTTTTTCCTGTTTAGTGCAAGGATTGATACCTTATGGAGCACAGATGCTGATAGCGGCTTCTCTTGCAAGTATCTCCCCGCTTTCTATTATCCGATATCTCTATTATCCTATGCTCATGGGTATTTTCGCACTGGCAGCTATTTTATTGCGATACCCCCGTCGCTATTCTTAATTTTCACGTATTATTTTTCCGGAATAGGTTTCACGAAAATTTGATACAAAACGTATTTCTTTAGGAATCTGATAAGGAGATAAGATAAATCTTACCTCTTTCATAAAAGAAGCTACCTTCTCTTGCGTCCAGTTTTGATCCTCGATTATAAGAACGGCTTTCTCTCCCAACCGCTTATCCAACACTCCTGTCACATAAAAACGTTTATCAGGTATCAATTCGGATATTTTCTTCTCGATCTCTTCAGGAAAAAGTTTTACACCTCCCGAATTAATCACATTATCAAAGCGCCCCAACCATTCAAAACTCGTTTTTCCCGAAAGCCTGACTATATCGTTTGTTATAAAAAACGTATTACTCAAATGCGGAGCATGAATGCAAAGACACCCCCTATCATCTTGTGAGAATGTAATATTTCCCAAAGCCTTATATCCGGAATAAGCGATATTTAACTCCCGCAAAGCGACATGCGAAACAGTTTCCGTCATACCATAAGTAGAAAAACAACGTATTGGAAATGCTGATAAAGCAGATTCTAAAGTCGAAGACACAGCAGCACCTCCGATAATCAATTGTTTTATATAAGAAATCTTATTCCGGGTTACCGAATCTGAAAGAGATTCTTGAACCTGCATGGGAACCATCGCTGCAAAATCGACACTACGATTTATCTCTTTTAATGGAGAAGAAGAAGGTTTTACGACCAATAAATTCGCACCTGCAAGAAGAGCTCTTACAATCATCATCTTTCCTGCAATATAATTCGGAGACAGACAAAGTAAAAGAACCGAATCGGTATCTATTCCGAAGAACTCGTTTGTCAGGCGAGCCGAAGCCTCCATATCCGATTTCAATAAATGAATTTTCTTAGGCGTTCCGGTCGATCCGGACGTATGTCCGACAACATATTCACGGTCATCGAACCATTCGGTCAAAAATGAAACGACATCGATATTATCCTCTATTACAGAAATCTCATCGACATCCGAATAACATCTATCATTCAGCACTATTCCCATATTAACGGTGATAAATCCCAACTCAACGAAGGGTCATACTGTATTGTAGATCCTTTCTGAACTAAAGGAGAAATAATATTATTCTTATATAATTGCCCGGTACCTAATCCCTGAGGAATAAAGGATTGAAACGTTGCCGTCCATTGAGCAATGGCATTCAGTCCCACATTCGATTCCAGAGCAGAAGTTATCCACCATCCGATATTTCGTTTTTCGGCTTTATCGATCCATTCGGCAGATCCGCTCAAACCACCGGCCAATGCAGGTTTTAAAATTATATACTGAGGATTTATTACATCCAACATCTGTTCTTTTAATTTCGGATCATTAATTCCGATCAATTCCTCATCCAAGGCAATCGGAATCGGTGTATTCCGGCATAAAGCCTCCATCTCCCTCCACTGCCTTTGTCGGATAGGTTGTTCGATAGAATGAATGTCATACCGGGACAGTCGATCCAATTTAAACATCGCTTCCGACGGTAAAAACGCACCATTCGCATCCACCCGCAACTCTATTTCATCCTTTCCGTAACGTGAACGTATAGACTTTAACAACTCTAATTCCGAATTAAAATCTATCGCTCCGATTTTCAATTTGACACAACGAAATCCGGCAGTCAGTTTTTCTTCGATGCGGCTATACATAGCTTCTTTATCACCCATCCAAATCAAACCGTTGATCTCGATCGATTGCTTGCCCTCATAAAAAGCTCCCGGACAGATTTTACGTTTACCACCATTTTTTAAATCGAGAAGAGCCGTTTCAACCCCAAAGCGGATCGAACTCCAATCTCTCAACGAAACTGTATCCAACGTATCGATCTGTCCACAAACTTCTTTTAGTTTCTCTTCATATCCGGGACGATCATCCGCACTCAACCCTCGAAACAAAGCACACTCTCCAATTCCGAATATCCAAGGTGTTTCATCATGCCATATACGGACAAACCATGTTTCTTTCTGAGTTAATATACCTCTTGAAGTACCTCCGGGCACTTTAAAATCAAGAATATACCGAGTATAAGCAGCTTTCATTTATTTCTTCTTATCCGGGGAATTTAGGAAATTTCTGAAAATCGGGATCTCTCTTTTCTAAAAAAGCATTTTTCCCTTCTTGTGCCTCTTCCATCAAATAATACATCAACGTTGCATCTCCGGCAAACTCCATAAGGCCACGCTGTCCGTCAAGTTCGGCATTCAACGCCCGTTTGATCATGCGTATCGCCATCGGGCTACGTTTTAATATAGTTTTGCACCAATCTACCGTCTCATCTTCAAGCCGTTCAAAAGGAACTACTTTATTGACCATACCCATCTCTTCTGCTTCTCTCGCTGTATATTGACGACACAAGAACCAAATTTCCCGAGCTTTCTTCTGTCCGACACAACGCGCCAAATAAGAAGAGCCGAAACCGGCATCGAAACTGCCTACTTTAGGTCCGGTCTGCCCGAAACGTGCGTTTTCCGAAGCAATGGTCAAATCACAAACAACATGCAAAACATGACCGCCTCCGATAGCATAGCCGTTGACCATCGCAATTACAGGCTTAGGAATAGAACGTATCGCCTTGTGCAGATCAAGGACATTCAAACGAGGTACTCCATCTTTATCAATATAGCCGCCGATACCTTTTACTTTTTGGTCTCCTCCCGAACAAAATGCTTTATCTCCGGCCCCGGTAAACACCACAACACCTATATTACCCCGTTCCCGACAAATAGACATGGCATCCAACATTTCAAAATTGGTTTGCGGACGAAATGCATTATACACTTCGGGACGATTGATCGTTATCTTCGCTATTCCTTCGAAGAATTCGAATTTAATATCTTCATACTCTTTTATAGTTTTCCATTCTCTTGTTGCCATAATATTATTTTACATTAATTATTTATCGCTTAAAATATCCCCTTAAAATCCGATCATTAACAGTTCGAGGAGTCTCTACCGACAAAATAGCAGGTTTGTCGGAAATTCTAAAAAAAACAGAGAGGATTTTTCTCAATTCATCTTCAGAATCTGCAACATAGTAATCAAATCCATGTAAACGAGCAAAACCTTCGACATCAACTTCCTGTGCTGTTTCAAAGTATTCTTCCAATTCCGGCAATTCAGATGGGCCTTGTATAAAACGAAATATTCCTCCTCCGCCATTTTTCATCACGATAATTTTAAGTGTAGGCGGAACATATCTGTTCCACAAGGCATTGGAATCATATAAAAATCCCATATCTCCGGTAATAAAGACCGTAAGTTCTCTTCTCACGCAAGCAGCCCCTACAGCAGTAGACGTCGCTCCGTCTATACCGCTTACCCCACGATTACAATCCGAGCGTTCTATCTGGTTATATTCAAATAACTGAGCATAACGTACAGGCGTACTGTTCGACAACTGCAATGCGCTTCCTTGCGGAATAGCAGGAAATATCAGCGAGAATGCCTTTAAATCACTCCATTCGACATTCGCAAGATAATGCTCATGCCGATCTGTCGCTTCTGCTCTGCGATCTATCCATAAATTATGATAATAACTCTCCGAAGGGTGTATGTGATCTATAATTTGAGAGAAAAAGTCAACAGGATTCATCCGTATATGCCGGGTCATACACTGCATCGTATCTGCAACATGAGTATTCTCATCCAGACTCCAATGCTCAGAAGGAGAATATTTTCTTAAAAACTGCTTTATCATGCGTGAAACAAGAGACCCACCAAAAGTAATTAATAAATCGGGGGTAAATTTCGATTTTTCTTCATCGGAAATTACCGATAAAACCCTGTCGATAGTCGAAATAGAATCGTTTACACACAAATTCGAAATCGTCTCGGTAAGGACAATCACTTGAGGTAATGATGACAATCGATTTAACAACGATGATAGCATCGAATCCGGCTTACCGAATGATACCAAAATCATCACCTTTTTGCTTCGGGAAATTAATCCGGACAACTCTTTTACGATTTCTTCATTAAGGCAAGTATTAATGCTCACAGATGTAATTACCTGCTCTGAGCGACTGTCGCGAACTTCTCGCAAACAATAAAGAGGTTCTCTTAAGGGAACATTAATATGCACAGGACCGGGTTTAGACCGAACAGACAAATTAACAGCGTCATTCACCAAACGATTTACCCACCAACGTTCGTCATCACAAGTAATTTCAGGAGGCAAGGAGTAAGATGCCTTAACGAATGGGGCGAACAAATTTTTCTGTCGGAGCGTCTGGCTATCCTCTTGGTCGATCCATTCTTCAGGCCGATCGGCAGAAATGACAATCAAAGGAATATGTTGGTAATATGCTTCAGCAACAGCCGGAGCATAATTTAACAAAGCCGTTCCTGAGGTACAAACCACGGCAACCGGTTCTCCTGATTGCTGGGCTATCCCCATTGCCATAAAAGCTGCACTTCGTTCATCTAAAACGACAAATTTCTCAAACTCCTTACGACGAGCAAAAGAGACGATCAAAGGTGCATTCCGAGACCCGGGAGACAATACAATCCGTTTCACTCCCTTGGCAATCAGCAAATTCGCTAATATTGTACAACATTCTTTATCCGAATCCAACATATTCATCTATTTTGGTATATATTCGCCCTTAAGTTATCTGACAAACCGATTATCTACTTTTATTTAATCATTCTATCAAATTCAACAAAGTACGGGATTTTATTTCTGTCTCGTTCCATTCCGAATCAGCATCGGATAAAGCCGTCAAACCTCCACCGACATGTAGTTCCACCCTATCCCGAAAAAGTTCCATACTCCGCAAATTTACAAATAAATCAAATTGTCCGTTACCATAAACCGGTCCTAAGTATCCGGCATAATACCGACGTTCTCGGTTCTCGGTTTCACAGATTATTTTTAAAGCCTCCCGTAATGGAAATCCTCCCACTGCAGGCGTAGGATGCAAGGCATTTATTAACCGAGATATTTCGCCCGGAGATAGCGATTTATTCAACGTAAACATGGTACATAAATGTGAAACAACCCCAGCTTGCCTCAATTCCGGACCGGATATCAGAGGTTCTGTTCCAACTATATTCCGGAAACAAGATTCTATATATTCCGTTACAATCCGTTGCTCCTCCCGATCTTTTTCTCCCCATTCAGAAAAATCGTCTTTTCTCTTTGTTCCGGCCAACGACATAGTTTGAATACAGGAAGCAGAACAACGTAGAAAAGTTTCCGGGGTAGCCCCCATCCATAGAGTCTCTCCGGGAATCGAAACCAAAAAGACAAAAGCATCGGGATAAGTCTCGCACAATCCGTCAAACCATTCCGGAGCTTTTTTATAGGGATCACAAAAAAACTGTCTTACTCTTGACAATACCGCTTTTCGAATTTTCCCGGATCTCAGTGCAGAAATAACCCTCTCTGCCTGCTTTATATAAATACCTTTTCCTATCTCACCTACCGGAACAGTGTCCGGCACATTTTTCTTCGGCGTAACTTTCAATATATCCAAGTCTCCAGCCTTCGACAAGTCAATATCATTCCGAAGGAAACGTACAGGAGAGTTATTTGCCACATGAAACGGAGAAAACAAAAAACCGGAATCTTCGAGAAAAACAGAGGGACTACAATTTCCTGCAACCTCCCCCGATATTTGTGCTCCAAAGCAGAAATTTCCACTATCAGGTAAACGATATGCAAAAAATGGGATGCCTCTTTCCAAACATATCCGCTGAGCCTCTTTGATTTCTGAAATTGTCACATCTTTACACATGATTATAAAACACAGATATTCTATAAAACCTCTCCGAACAAATCAAATGTTTGGGCATCAGTAATCCGAACGTTATAAAAATCTCCAATAATCAACGGCTTTTCTTTTCCAATCAAAACTTCAGGATCAACTTCCGGCGAATCGAACTCTGTACGTCCTATATAATATTCTTCTTCCTCCCGATCGATAATCACTTTCATTTCCTGTCCTACCTTGGAAACATTTATCTCGGCAGCAATCTCTTCTTGTATAGCCATCAATTCATCCAACCGCCTCTGTTTCACTTCTTCCGGTATATCATCCGAATAATGTTCAGCCGAAAAAGTCCCTTCTTCTTCGGAATAAGCAAATGCTCCCATACGTTCAAACCGGGCTTTCCGGACAAACTCTTTCAGTTCTTCAAAATCAGATTCTCCCTCTCCGGGATGCCCAACCATCAGAGTAGTGCGGATATGTATTCCGGGCACTTCTTTCCGAATACGGGAAAGCAGTTCATAAGTTTCTTCCTTGGTCACATGTCGATGCATCATCCGTAACATATTATCGCTAATATGCTGCAATGCAATATCGAGATATTTGCAAACGTTAGCATGTTTACGCATTACGGGTAACAGATCATACGGGAAACGTGCCGGATAAGCATAATGTAATCGCACCCATTCTACTCCGGGAACAGAAGCAATGCGATCTACCAATTCGGCAATACAAAATTTTTTGTAAATATCCATCCCATAATAGGTAAGGTCTTGAGCTATAATCTGAAATTCTTTTACTCCTTTCCGTACCAACATCTCAATCTCTTCAATGATATCTTCCATAGGACGAGACTGGTAATGTCCCGTTATAATAGGTATAGCACAATAAGAACACATCCGGTTACAACCTTCAGCTATTTTTATATATGCATAATGAGAAGGCGTTGTCAATATACGTTCCAAACGAAGGTCAGGCACATATTCCTTTCCCAAATCATCCAGCAATTTATTCCAATCGAACTTTCCGTAAAACTTATCGACTTCAGGAATCTCTCCTGCAAGCTCGGTCATGAAACGTTCAGACAGGCATCCCATTACATAAAGCTTTTTGATTTTTTTCTTTGCTTTTGCCGCAACAAAATTCAAAATCATATTGATCGATTCTTCTTTGGCATCGCCTATAAACCCACAGGTATTGATCACCACGATCTCTCCCGTTACTTTTTCTGCATCATGCCGGACTTCATATCCGGCCGCTTCGAACTGCCGCATAAGATGTTCCGAATCCACCAAATTTTTAGAACATCCTAATGTTATTATATCTACTCTGTTCTTTACCATTTGTTCTATAATTAAATAGTCTTCCGACCTTTACTGTACAGAAATCGCGCAAAGCGATATAGGTCTTCTCTGCGCGATCTTGTTCATGCGAAATATCGTAAATTACATATCTTATTCGTCTCCGAAAAGAGAATCTACAAATTCTTTTCTGTGGAATACCTGTAAATCTTCCATTCCTTCTCCCAAACCTATATACTTAACCGGTGTTTTAAACTGGTCGGATATTCCGATCACTACCCCGCCCTTTGCAGTACCATCAAGTTTGGTAATTGCCAATGCATTTACTTCTGTCGCAGCGGTAAATTGTTTCGCCTGTTCAAAAGCATTCTGTCCGGTAGAGCCATCCAATACGAGCAACACTTCATGAGGTGCTCCCAGAATAACCTTGTCCATTACTTTCTTAATTTTAGAAAGCTCATTCATCAAACTGATTTTATTATGTAAGCGTCCTGCCGTATCGATAATTACGACATCCGCATCATTAGCTTTAGCCGAACTTAGGGTATCAAAAGCAACAGAAGCTGGATCAGCTCCCATTTTTTGTTTCACAACCGGAACACCTACTCTTTCACCCCATATTACAAGCTGTTCTACCGCAGCTGCTCTAAAGGTATCGGCTGCACCCAAATAGACTTTATTTCCGTTCTTCTTATATTGATAGGCCAGTTTTCCGATTGTTGTTGTTTTCCCTACACCGTTTACACCAACCACCATTATCACATAAGGACGTTTACTCTCCGGAACAGTAAATTCCCCCTCAGTTTCATTATCGTTTTCTGTCAATAAAGCGGCAATCTCTTCACGCAACATTCCCTTCAACTCCCCGGTAGAAATATATTTGTCCCGTTCGACTCGCTTTTCAATCCGTTCGATAATACGCAAAGTCGTCTCCACTCCGACATCCGATGTGATAAGCACCTCTTCCAGATCGTCCAAGATATCGTCATCAACTTTCGATTTTCCCGCTACGACACGGGCAAGTTTCGAAAATACCCCTTCTTTGGTTTTGGAAAGACCTTTATCAAGTGTCTCCTTTTTTTCTTTAGAAAAGAAACCGAATAATCCCATATCTATTTTTTATCATTGATTACAATTGCAATTATATCTTTCAAACTCTCTGCTTTCCCGGCCATCGGTTATCGGATATGAAATGAAGATTTCGAGGTACTTTCCAGCATATCATACAATCTTCAAAGCACAAAATTACAAAATAAAGCGACAAAAAAAAACTTCCTTACAGAATTGTAAGGAAGCTCTTTATATTAAGTATCTGATATTCTCAATTATTTAGCGAGCACTTCATTTACTTTTTCATTAGGAACCATTTCTTCCTGGAAAATATAAGCTCCTGTCTTCGGTGATTTTACCATTTTAATCACCTTTGAATAAGTACGTCCATCACCTTTCTGAAGAGACGCAACGGTTTTCTTTGCCATAGCTCAATATTATTTAATTTCTTTGTGAATAGTTACTTTTTTCAAGATAGGATTGTATTTTTTCAATTCCAATCTCTCTGTGGTATTTTTTCTGTTTTTAGTGGTAATGTATCTCGAAGTACCGGGCATACCACTTGCTTTGTGCTCCGTACATTCAAGAATAACTTGTACTCTATTACCTTTAGCTTTCTTTGCCATCTTCTTAACTTCCTTCTAATTATGCGTTTAAATAACCTTTTTCCGCAGCTTGTTTCAAAGCTGCATCCAATCCCATTTTATTAATGGTACGGAGACCGGCAGCTGATATTTTCAGGCTGATCCAACAATCTTGTTCTACCCAATAGAACTTTTTGGTAAACAAGTTGACATTAAATCTTCTTTTTGTGCGTCTCTTTGAGTGAGATACGTTATTGCCAACCAATGCTTTTTTTCCGGTAATTTGACAAATCTTCGACATCGCTTTATCTATTTTTTTATTGATTTTCTACTGCTTTCACAAACAGAGTGCAAAGTAAACGTTTTTAAGAATACCTTCCAAATTTTTTTCTATTAAATACTCTTTTTTTTAGAACTCTCTATTCCTGATCATTCACTTAAAACAGAGATCATCTGCAACAGTGCCGTATGCGTAAAACGATTTATGTTTATCGCCCGTGAATTTTCAAAACAATATTTACGACTGACTATCCGATCTCCGACAGCTACAGCAATACAAACCGTACCGACAGGCTTACCGGGTACTGCCCCGTCCGGTCCGGCAATACCCGATGTAGCAATAGCACAATCGGTTTTCAATAAACGTCGTACCCCCTTAGCCATCTGTTCCACAACTTCACAACTCACGACTCCGTGTTTTTCTATTGTCGAAGGATCGACATCCAGAACCTGCACCTTCACTTCATTGGCATAAGATACCACACTCCCTTTATAATAGGCCGAACTGCCGGGTATCAATGTAATTTCATGTGCGATATTTCCTCCGGTACAACTTTCTGCCGTAGCAATTGTCAATCCTTTATAGGATAACAGCAACCCTAACGCCTCCGCCATAGTAGCATCTCGATGACAGAATATATGTTTTCCCAACAAATCTTCTAAACGGGAGAAAGAGTCGTCCAACTGCCGAGATAAAATTTCCTCGTTCTCTCCCCGTGCCGTCAGCCTCAACCGGATAACTCCCGGAACGGGCAAATAAGCTAATTTAATTGATGCCGGTAATCCGGCTTCAAAATCCGAGAGAAATTCAGACAAAGCCGATTCTGAGAAATCTTTCACAAGGCAAGTTTTATGCAAAATTGCCGTATGATCAGGGTAACGCTTTCTCAATCTGGGTAGCACCTCCGCTGTCATGGCTCGCTGCATCTCTGCCGGAACTCCGGGCATCGACACTAATACTTTTCCATCCTTTTCAAACCACATAATAGGAGCTGTTCCTACCGGATTCTGTATTACGGTACAACTGTCCGGCACCATCGCCTGTGTACGAGTGGAGTCATTCATTTGCAATCCCCTTCGTTCAAAAAAAAGATCATTATTTTTCTGAACTTCAGCATCAAAGATCAATTTTCCACCAAAATATTCACAAAGCGTCTGTTTAGTAATATCATCTTTCGTAGGCCCGAGTCCACCTGTCATTAATACGACATCCACTCGATCGAACGACTGGCGGATAGCGGATATAATTTCAGCACGACGATCACGCACCGTCGTAATTTCCATTACCTCCCAACCGATTTTATTCAAGTTACGGGCTATCCAAGACGAATTCGTATCGGTTACCTGCCCGATCAGCAATTCATCTCCGATTACTATAATCTCAACATTCATATCATTTATATTTTTGCAAAGCCGCCATGCGTTGCAATAACGTAGGGTGAGAATAATATACTTTTACATATAGAGAATCGGGAGTCAAGTTACTTAACGATTTCACGGAAAGTTTTTTCAGACCACCTATCAAAGCATTCGCTAAGCCAAAAGATGCGGCAAAAGCATCTGCCTGATATTCATTTCGACGAGAAAGAGCATTTATCCCGATCCCTGTCAACAGCTCCAAAGGAGTATATAACAAACCGAATGCGACCAAAGCTAACGGAAAAGAAGGCGTACTTCCCCCCATCGCCTCAGCCAACACCGAACTGTCCAACACCAAAGACAACAAAAAAAACATCAGAACCGTATTCATTACCGATACTCCCATCATTTGCCATGTATGTTTATGTTTATAATGGCCTATCTCATGAGCAAGAACTGCAACAATTTCTTCCGTGCTCAAATCATCTATCAACGTATCATAAAGTACGATCCGTTTTTTAGGTCCTAATCCGCTAAAATAGGCATTTGCTTTTGTAGAACGTTTAGAACCGTCTATCACATAAATATTATTCAGTTTGAAACCGGCACGATTAGCGAACTTCTCTATCGCATTTCTCAATTCGCCCTCTTCTAATGGCGTCTGTTTATTAAATAACGGAACGATCCATTCCGAATAGAACATATTCATCAACATACTGAAAGCCACGACCACAATACAGGCAACCCACCAAAAAGAAGTTCCCAACCACAGATATAACCAAAGAATCGCAGCCAAAAGTAATCCACCTATAACTATACCGAACAGCCAAGATTTCAACTTATCGGCAACGAACGTTTTACGAGTTGTTTTATTAAATCCGAAACGATCCTCTATAACAAATGTATCGTACCAATCAAAAGGTATAGTCAACAGATCATTCACCAAAAAAAGAACGAAAAAAAAGAATAATGTAGCCGGAATCAACTTTTCAAACAATGAAAAAGCCCATGTATCGAGCCATCCGAATCCGCCCAAAAACAGCATCAACAAGACGAGCAAAGTCGTATATGTAGAAGTTATAAGACCGAAACGATTGTTGACTTTGAAATAATTTTGCTGATCGGCATATTTCCGCTCATCGTAAAGTCCCCGCAACATTTCCGGCAAAACCGGAGATGCAGCACGACGGTTTCTCGATGCCAACCATTGGGAAAAAATATATTCTCCCACGACAAAAAACACAATGATATAAAATACCCAATTATACATTTTATAAACAGCTTACAATACTACTCGAGAAAAAGGAGCTTCGTCGATCGAACAAAAATCTTTGTCCAAATATTTGTAATATCCCGTTATCGCCACCATAGCTGCATTATCGGTCGTAAAAGAAAATTTCGGCAAATGAATCTTCCAGCCATACCGACGGGCATGATCTTCAAAAGCGTTTCGCACTCCCGAATTAGCCGACACTCCCCCGGCTACCGCCACTTCGGTAATACCGGTATCCTTTACCGCTTTACGCAATTTATCCATTAATATATCCACAATAGTAAACTGTAAAGAAGCGCACAGATCTTGTTTATTTTTTTCTATAAAATCAGGATCTTCTTTAATGCGGTCACGGAGTAAATAAAGGAAAGAAGTCTTCAATCCGCTAAAACTGTAATTATACCTGGGAATGTGCGGTTTATTCAAGGTAAAGGCCTTCGGATTCCCTTCTTTAGCCAAACGATCCACTACCGGTCCGCCGGGATAGCCCAAATCCATGACTTTAGCGCACTTATCGAAAGCCTCTCCGGCAGCATCATCTATCGTCTGCCCGATCACCTCCATATCCTTATACGAATTTACCCGAATAATCTGGGAATTTCCTCCGGACACCAATAAACAGATAAACGGAAACGACGGTTGATTATGGTCATCTTCGCTCTCCTTGATAAAATGCGCCATGACATGTGCCTGCAAATGATTTACATCGATCAGAGGAATGTCCAAAGCGGTTACAAAACCTTTGGCAAAAGACGTACCGACAAGTAAAGACCCCATCAATCCCGGTCCGCGAGTAAACGCCAATGCACTCAATTCGCTCTTATCGATTCCTGCACGTTTCAATGCTTCGGACACTACCGGTATAATATTCTGCTGATGTGCACGAGATGCCAGTTCGGGAACAACTCCTCCGAAAGCCTCATGCACAGCCTGGCTGGCTATAACGTTAGACAACATAACGCCATCTCGAATTACAGCTGCCGACGTATCGTCGCATGATGACTCTATTCCTAAAATAGTTATATGGTTCATATAATTGATTTTCTCACAATATTTCTGCGGACGAAATTAATCATTAAAAGGGAATTATTAGGAAAAGCATCCGATTTTTGTTTACCCAAAACACAACTTTTTACGCAAAATGTTATATTTTGCATAATTCTTTTAACAATATTATAATCACAAATCAAGAATAAATGTTGCATGATCGAAAAATTCGACAACGTCAAAGATTTATTCTCCGAAAAATGATAAATTTGTACCACATTGTCATGAAACAGATATTCAAGATTTTCAAATACATAACAATCAGCATATTAACGATTTTAATTATCGTATATGCCGGACTTTATTTATTGTTGAGCATACCCGCTGTTCAACAGGAAATCAAGAATATAAGCGAACGTGAACTATCTCAAGTATTAGAAACGAAATTAACTATAAAACAGGTACAGCTTTTCCCGTTCAATAAAGCAGTATTGGAAGGGCTTTGTCTATATGACCAGAAAAACGATACATTGCTTTATGCTCAAAAACTAACTGCCGGATTTTCCCCTTTTGCTTTATTGGAACATCAATTGATATTTACAACGGCCCAACTTTTCGATTTCAAAATCGAAATACAACGGGATTCTTCAAATTCACAAACCAATCTCCAATTTTTAATAGATGCTTTTACTCCTCGAAAAAAGAATCGTTATAAACCGTTCGATATACAGCTTAATACTATCCTGATTCGCCGGGGAAGTATCCGTTATGATATTTTATCCGAACCGTACAAAGATCCGGGAACTTTTGACAAGAACCATATCCTTTTGGACAAAGTAGTATCTACCGTATCACTAAAAGCTTTACGGAAAGACTCTATAAACATCAATGTCAGGCGCATCAGTTTTGAAGAAAAATCGGGCTTTTCATTATCAAAATTGGCATTTAAGTTACAAGGGAACGAAGATAAAGCGACATTGTCTAATTTTCGGCTCAATCTTGCAAATTCACACCTGAGTATCCGAAAAACAGACATCGACTTGTCAAAGACAAATACGCTGAAACAATTCTGTGACAGTACGGATTTGAATTTCAATATTGATGAAGCTCATGTCGTATTAAAAGACATTGCTCCTTTTGCTCCGATCTTACGGAACTTTTCTACCCCGATAGATTTGACATGTAATATCGGCGGAACTATAAACAACCTACGACTCGAACACATGAATTTATCTTATGGAGAGAAAAGTATCCATTTGAAAAGCAAAGGTAGTCTCGATGGCGTTACATCACCACAAAATGCGTTCATATTCGGTGAAATACAAGAATTGAATGCATCTCCCAAAGGAATACAATCTTTAATCAACGATTTATCTTCGGTCCGCAAAGATGTGAACCCGATTCTTGCTCATTTAGGAACAGTTAGTTTTCACGGTGAAATATCGGGATTTATAACTCAATTGATCACCTTCGGAGAATTTGACAGCAATATCGGAAAGTTACGGGCGGACATGATGATCTCCCGGAATGCAAAAGAAAATCTGGCATATAAAGGAACTGTAGAAACTTCAGGGCTTCAAATCAGGGAGCTTCTGCCCCAAGGGAATCCCTTGGGAGAAATCAGTTTTAAATTTGATCTCGATGGACACCACCCGCATAATGAAATGCCCGAAGGTAAAGTCATTGGAGATATAGGCCATATCGACTTTAAAGGATACACATACGAGAACATCAGCCTGAACGGGAACTACAAAGGTTCGAAATATGACGGCACTCTCAATATAGACGATCCGAACGGGAACTTGCAAATGAACGGAACTATCGATCTATTAGATAAGCGTCCGATATTTCAATTAGTAGCACGAGGTGAAAATATACGTTTACAGGAACTACAATTAGCCCCTCAATACTCAAACTCGACTTTAGGATTCATTCTCAGTGCCAATTTCGAAGGAAATAATCTGGATAATGCAGAAGGAGTCTTATCGATAGACACCCTCTCTTTTAACAATAACGGAAAAATATTCTCAACTCGAAATTTTCATATCGAAGCTCACAATGAACAAACTCCTCAGTCAGTAAGCATCGAATCGGACTTAATATCAGGAAGAATATCCGGCCGATATTCTTTTAATACACTAAAGGACTCTTTCACTCGAATGTTAGCATCTGCGCTACCTTCACTCATTCAGCCACCTACCTCTAAACAAGTAGCACAAAACAACTTCACTTTTAACTTCGAGATTCAGAACAGCAATCATTTATCGGATGTTCTCGAACTGCCTTTTATTTTAAAAAATCCGGCAAAAATATCAGGATTTTTCAGTGATGAAAACCGCAATTTCAGGATAGAAGGAAATTTGCCCGAATTTCAAATAAAAAACATGCGCTTTGCTTCGGCGGGAATCTACGCAGAAAAACAAAAAGAAAATATTTCTTTCCAGCTTGGAGCTATGCTACTTAACAAGCAGGACAAACAGATTCATTGGAATGTAGCTGCAAAAGCTCATGACGACTATCTTGACACAAAAATCAACTGGAGCAACTCCGGTACGGCAACGTTTTGTGGAGAATTATCATCCCAAAGTAAATTTATCAAAACCGAAAAATCTGCCGATGCCGACATACATATCAACCCGACCCAACTGATACTGAATGACACAATATGGCAAGTCTCCCCGTCCCAAATCAACATTAACGATGGTAAAATACAAATCAGCCATTTCGAAGTAAGACATGATTCTCAATTTTTACGTCTTGACGGTAACATATCAAAACTTCCTGAAGATGAATTGACTTTGCAACTGAATGACATCAACCTTGATTATATTTTCGGATCACTGAATATCAAACATGTCGTTTTCGGAGGTCAAGCCACGGGTATATTCAGCATCGCCGGATTACTGAATAAAGAAATCCGCCTGAGTACAAAACAGTTTGATGTAATTAATTTTGCATACAATCACTCTTTATTGGGAAATCTTCATCTATTCAGCCAATGGGAGCGAGAAACAAAAGGTATTTTACTACAAGGTAAAATATCTCAACCGAACACAGATGATACCCGGATCGAGGGATATATATTTCCGACCAGAGATTCGCTACATCTGTCATTCGATGCAAATCGGCTGAACCTTGAATTTCTCCGTCCGTTTATGGATAATATTTTAAGCAATGCGACAGGACGGGCCACCGGAAAACTGGATTTTTACGGGAAATTCAAAGCCTTAAACGTAACAGGAGATGCTTTCGTCGATAATTTTACTTTCGACATCGGATATTTGAACACGTCATTTTCCGTTACTGATACCGTACACATGACTCCTACTTCGATATATTTTAATGATGCCTCGTTGCGCGATCGAAATGGGAAACTCGCTAAGGCCAAAGGTATATTGCATCATAAAAATTTCAAGAATCTCAGCTATGATATCGGGATTTCGGGGTTACAGAATTTTCTGGTATATAATATGACAGAAAAACTCAGCCCTATTTATTACGGCACAATATATGGAAGTGGAGCTGCAACTATCAACGGGGATCTTGTAAAAACGGATATAGATGTCAACATGAGTACCGGACCGAACTCTAAATTTACCTATGTTCTTACGGGAAACGAAACGGCAAGCGATTACCCGTTCATTACTTTCATAAATAGACGTGCATTGAATTTTGAAAAGCAGAAATTACAACAGGACAGCATCAATACTCCGATTTCTACTCCGGTTATTGAAAAAAAGAATCATTTATTAAATATAAATCTTCAAATCGATGCTACTCCCGACATAACGATGCAACTGGTCATGGACCCGGCCACAGGAGATATAATCAAGGCAAACGGAACTGGGGCAATGCGTATAGAATATAATACATTATCCGACATGAAAATGTATGGTACATATACCTTGGAAAAAGGGAATTATAACTTTAATTTGCAAGATCTTATCACAAGAGATTTTGCCATACGTTCAGGGAGCAGTATCTCGTTCAGAGGAACACCTCTGAATGCCGAGCTCAACATCGAGGCTTATTACGCACTAACTGCAAATCTACAAGATCTGGATGAAAGTTTTGCTGATGATAAGGAACTGGCAAGAACGAACGTTCCTGTTCAAACGGTTTTACGTCTTACCGGAGATTTACAACGTCCCGACTTTAAATTCGATTTGAATTTTCCGACTTTAAGTCAGGATGTTGACCGACGGATACGCAGCATTGTCAGCACTGACGAGATGATGAACCGGCAAATCATATATTTGCTGGCACTAAACAAATTCTATACTCCGGATTATATGAACGTGGGACAGGCCCGAAATAACGAACTCGTTTCGGTAGCCTCATCGACCTTATCTTCACAATTAAGCAATATGCTCGGGCAAATTAGCGACAAGTGGAATATCGGTACAAATATCCGAAGTGATAAAGGCGATTTCTCTGATGTAGAATTCGAACTTGCTTTATCGAGTCAACTGCTCAACAATCGATTAATATTTAACGGAAATTTCGGATATCGAGATGACGCCGTAAACAGCAATACATTTATCGGTGATTTCGACTTAGAATATTTACTCAGCAAAAGCGGAAATTTACGCTTAAAAGCATATAATCACTACAATGATAAAAACTACTACATAAAATCGGCCCTGACAACTCAAGGCGTAGGAATCATGTATAAACGTGATTTTACAAAATTTCAGGAACTATTCCAGCGCATAGGAGAATCGATACATCGTCTTTTCAAAAAAAAGAGAAACCCGAAAATCAAAGATAACACACAAACTACCACAGAACAAGAAAAATAATTCTTTATATAAAATCGAAAGACTTAAAAAATACTTCCAAAAGTCTATTCAATCTATCTAAAAACTTGTTCTAATTTTCCGATGTAGAAATTCACGAAACCGACTCGAGCAAAATTAAACAGACTTTTACAAATTCTGCCATGTAAAATTTTTACTTTTACTACAAATCCCGATAATCTTATAATATAGATTAATTACAGACTGTAAAAGATCAAAAACTGGAAGTAAAAAGAATAATTTATTGGATGATAATCTTTTTGCAGATTTACGATATATGGTTACTTGCACAATAAACCGTAATAACCAAAACAAAAACGATACAGCCGAAAACAACAGATTATAATAAAGTCCGTAAACAAAAAACAAAACGATCGAAATATAAAATAAATACACGGTCATTCGCTCAAAGCCAAATACAAACTTCGAATCGGTCTTTAAATAGGCAGCAGTAAAATCATACCTTAACTTTAATTCTCTCCAAGCCTTAAAATTATTTTCATAATGAATTACCATTCTACTTTCAGGAGAAAGTTCGATACGGGTATTATCTGCCGTCGCAACCTCATTAATAAATAAATCATCGTCTCCATAATGGAGATTTAAATGTTTGGAAAAACCTTTATTTCTGAAAAACAGATCTTTCCGATAGGCAAGATTATATCCTTCGGCCATATAAGTCTTATGCAATAGAATATAAGAGATATAACGCAAAGTAAACATTAACCGATCATAAGCGACGTATCTTCTTTTCCGTTGCCCCTCCCCGTCTATATATGCGTATCCTGCTACGATATCCACTCCTTCAACAAAATTCCGCATCATATAAGTAAGCCAATCACTTCCTTCAGGTGCACAATTGGCATTTGTCAACATTACAATATCATGCTTTGCCGCCTTAATTCCAACCGTTAAGGCCAATTTTTTCCGGCTAAGGCTTCGGGCTTCATCCGGAATATAAGTTTGATATAAATTGTCATATTCAGATTCTAAACGGGTCACAACATCACGAGTCTCGTCTGTAGAACCGTCATTTACAACAATCACATCAAAATCGGGATAGTTTTGTGACAAAATCGAAGGTAAAAAAACCTCTAAATGCTCAGCGTCATTTTTAGCATACACGATGACAGATACTCCCGGCTGTTTATCGGTATATGGGACATCTCCTTTTTCTTCCGATTCCAGATATTTCAAGGGTTTTCGGTAAAAATATAGATAATAGAATATCTGAATCGAAAAAAGAATAAACATTACAATAAAAAAAATGATCTCTATACTATTAAAATCAAAACTGACCTGCATATTTCGTAATATTTTATGCAAACGTACACAATCTTTTTTTATGAAACAAAACCTATTTTTGAAATAAAAAATACTCTAAAGCAAATGGCAATAAATTATCAGAATAATTTTATATCAAAATAAATATTTGGTAATAAAGCAGATATAAAACACGCTACATTTTACAAAAATTTTTATTCTACAACGACAATAAAAAACAGAAAGAACCGTTACATAATTAAGTGAGCAAATTTTATTGGGAACATACGATAAAAAGGCTATATTTGTCCCATTGAATTATGTTTATCTGCAAAAATTATTTTTAATGAAAACAAATATATTTTACTTATTCCTTATTTCCGTCGCCTTTTTCTCTTGTAAAACACAATCAGATATTGCTTATTTTCAAGACTTAGAAAATAAATACGACCAAGGTATAGCAATCGATACTTTATTAAACTACGAATCTAAAATTATCCCGGACGACATATTATCTATCTATGTATCGGCAGAAGATCCTAATGCGGTAGCAATGTTCAATCTTCCAGCTATCAGCTATTTACAAGCCGGTGACACTGAAATCAGCGGAACGCCGAAACTTCAAACATATCTTGTCGATAAATACGGATATATCAATTATCCGCAACTCGGTAAAATTCAAGTTGCCGGATTGACAACGAGACAACTCGAAACAACAATAAAAAAAGAGATCGAGGCATACGTCAAAAGTCCTTTAGTAACAGTAAACACTCTTAACTCTAAAATCGTCGTCTTAGGAGAGGTAAACAAACCCGGAGTATTAAAAATAGAAAGTGAACGTGTATCCATCCTGGATGCAATCGGTATGGCTGAAGATTTAACCATATACGGAGAAAGAAAAAATGTATTATTAGTCAGAGAAAAAAACGGAAAAAAGGAATTTTGCCGGTTCGACCTGACCGATCCAGCAATTTTTTCATCCCCATATTACTATTTACAAAAAAATGATGTCATATACGTAGAACCTAACAAAGCCAAAAAAGCTACGGCAAAATACGGATCAGACAAACAGTTTAATATAACAATCACATCAACTATCATCAGTGCTGTATCTACAATTGCAGCCTTATTTATTGCAATATTTAAATAAGTTATCAACCTGAAAGGCTTCATTACATATTATGGAAAATATAAATTCTTCAAACAACAATGATCAGATAGATGTTGTTTCTCTTTTTAAGAATTATATAAAACATTGGTACATCTTTGCTATATGTATAATAGCGTGTACCGGTGGAGCGTTTTTATATTACAAGCTCAATAAACCCGTATATCAAATAAATGCAAACTTTTTGGTTAGTCAAGACAACGAAAAAGGATCAAATCCCCAAGCATCTCTTCTAAAAAGTTTTTCTTTCGGAAGTGCTCTCGGAGGGGGAATTGTCGAAGACGAAATATTTATCGTATCTTCTCATTCAATGCTATATGACGCAGTAAAAAAACTCGGATTGAATAAAACTTACACAATTCATAGGGATTTTATAAGATCTGTAAATATATATCAGACCCAACCTGTTGATATTTATATGCCGTCTACATTAGAAGATACACTAAGTAAAAGTTTGACCTTTAAAATAAAAGCCTCTAAAAACGGGATTATAACAGTAGATGCCAAAAGAGGCCGTAAAAAAATAGGATACAAAAAAACAGACAAGTTTCCGGTTTCCTTATCTACAGTATACGGGAATTTTATTTTCAATAAAACTCAATACTTTAAAGAAGGAAAAAGTTTAAATATGGAAATTACTTTAGCCCCATTCGATGAAGCTGCAGAAAATGTAAAACAAAATATAGATATATATTTACCGGATAAAAAAGCGAATGTTATAGGATTAAGTACAAAAGAAACAAATATTCAAAAAGGGAAAGACCTTCTCAATACTATCATAAATTTATATAATAGCAAGGGCCTTATCGAAAAAAAACAGGAAGCCCTTAACACGGCAAATTTTCTTGACGAAAGAATCAATATTCTTACAAAAGAACTATCTAATGCAGAAGAAGAAATAGAAACATATAAAAAAGCCAATAATCTCACGGATATTGGATCGGAAGTGAAAATCATTCTTGAACAATCCGGAGAATTCAGGTCAAAGTTGATTGAGACAGAGACTCAATATCAAATTATAGAATTAATCGAATCTTTTTTGCACAACCCTGACAACAAGTATTCATTAATTCCTTTTAATACGAAACTATCAGAAAATTCTTCACCGATTGAAGATTATAATGAATTGATATTAAAACGAATAAAACTACTTCGTTCGGTAAAAGAAAACAGTCCTGCCTTACAAAGTCTGAATGAAGTTATCGATGCAACAAGAAATAATGTTATAAACTCTATTAAGGAGACTAAATCCAGCATAAATATAACATTGAATGACTTGCAAAAACAAGAAAATGCTTTTGTTTCGAGAATTAAAAATATGCCGACTCAAGAAAGAGAGTTCATATCAATAAAAAGACAACAAGTAATAAAAGAAAATCTTTTCCTCTTCTTATTACAAAAAAAAGAAGAGAATGCATTGACTTTGGCAAGCCAGACTCCTAAAGGACAAATCATCGACCAGGCTTATAATCAAAACAGACCTGTAAGTCTATCCAAATCCATGTTACTTTTGATAGGTCTTGCATTGGGACTAATATTACCTATCATATATCTCTATCTCAAAGATATAACACGAACCAAATTCTCGACAAAAGAAGAACTCCAAAAATTAACCAATTTACCAATACTTGGAGAAATGTGTACCAACACGTCTAAAGATCATATTATAGTCAAAGAAGGTCAATACAGTTCCGGAGCAGAATTATTCAGATTAATACGTACCAATATACAATTTTTACTAACCAACCAAAACGAAAAAGTCATTTTAGTTACATCAAGTGTAAGCGGTGAAGGCAAATCATTTATATGCAGTAACTTTGCAGCATCATTGGCTTTATTGGGGAAAAAAGTAATTTTAATCGGAATGGATATACGAAGCCCCAAATTAAAAGAATATTTAAACATACAACAAACCGACAAAAAGGGCGTAACGAACTTTTTAGCGTCCAATAATCTTCCTTTACAGGAAATTATTATACCAAATGCCATTCAAAAAAATATGGATGTAATTCTTGCTGGCCCGATTCCCCCCAATCCGGCAGAATTATTATTAGGAAACCGGATTGAAGAATTATTCTCCGAGTTAAAAAAAGAATATGACTATATCGTTGTCGATTCAGCTCCGGTAGGAATGGTATCTGACACATTCAGTCTTACCCGGATAGCAGATGCAACAGTTTACATTTGCAGAGCTAATTACACACACAAAGACAATATCAAATATGTAAACAACCTTGTAGCAGAACATAAGTTGAAAAACGTTGCATTAATCATTAATGGAACTCCGGCAAAACAAGGCTATGGCTACGGTTACGGACAAACACAGAAATCACAAAAAATATGATTTCGCTTACAAGGACATATTACGTTTTTTTTCTGTTTACATTACTTTTCGGTTTTTACTTCTACAATACTTTCGGTATAGAAATTGTAGATGAATTACTAATATTTCTATTACTATGCTTTAGCGGAATACATATTCTCACGACTAAAAAAATCTCTAATTATAAGGGGTTGTTTCTTGTCTTGGGAATTCTTTTCGTATACTTGTTTCACAGTTTGTTTAACTTAAAAGTTAATACTCCTAAAGCCGTAGTTACAGACTTTGTCATTCAGTTAAAGCCTCTCATTGCATTTTTTTGTACATATGCAATTGCTCCTAAATTTTCTGTCAAGCAAAAAAAAATACTACGAAATATTTGTCTGTTTTTGAGTTTCGTCATGTTAACCGTTTGTCTTCTCGGACAACTTAAAACCGTATTCTTTCACGTAGCGTACGCCGGTATTAACATGACTATTATTGCTTCCCTCTTTTATCTATGTAGCGAAGACACATCCAGAAACAGGATTTTCACCATACTATTATTATCAATAGGTCTATTCGGCACTCGCTCAAAGTTTTATGGATTCTTTGTTTTAGCAATTTTTGTTTTTTTCTGGTTCAAGCCGGAAATGCTAAAAAAAATTCGTCTAAAATATATCTTGTTATGTATAATTATATTTGCCGTAATCATATTAGTTGCATGGAGAAAAATCAATTATTATTTTATAGGAGCAGATATTGACCAAACAGAAGAATTTACCGAAACCGCAGCAAGAGCAGCTTTATATGCAGTAACACCTTCTATAATATCAGATTATCCTTTTTTAGGGACAGGATTAGCTTCCTATGCAACTCACGCTTCAGGAGAAATCGGATATTCCGATATATACAGCAAATACGGACTCGATAACGTTTACGGGCTTATTGAAGGAGACTGCCGGTTCATATCCGATACATTCTTTCCCGAATTAGTTCAGTTTGGTATTATAGGAATTATTCTATACATCGTTTTATGGAGATTTATCATTAAAAAATTATATCAAGCATACAATGAAAACGGGAAAGTACAATTCCTAAAAATCGGTTTGTTAATGATAGGTTTTATTATGATCGAATCAGTAGCCGGATCTGTATTTTTACAAGGAGGTGGTATATGCGCTATGATAATATTAGCTTTAATAATAAAAAATGCATTTATAGAAGAATCTCCTCAAAACGCATAAATTACATAAAAATCTATCTATAATTAATTATTTCTATCAGACATCTTTTTATTGAAAAGAGCGATAAATTTACCAGCTACGGCTTCTACCGATAATTGTTCTCTATAAATTAAACAATTATCTACATAGTACTTATTATTCCGAATGATCTCCATCATATCATGTTCATTCCAATTATCCTTTGCTATACCTAATTTATTCTGAATCACATCATAGCTGCTATAAGGTACTAAATTGGTAATCACAGGTGTTGCAACAGCAATCGATTCGGACAAGCTTATCATATTCAACTCCATCCTTGAATTTAATAATATTGCTTTCGCATGAGAAAGATACTCATTTAGCTCTACATGCGACAAATGACCTAAAAAAATTACACTATTTTCTAAATTCAACTGTTTTACCAAAACTCGAAGATCCTCATATAATATGCCTGTCCCCGCTATATATAAGCGATAATGCAAAAGATTATATTTTTTTAAAAAGAGGTCAAATTTTCGAATTATGCTCTCAATATTTTTTCTATAAATTAATTGTCCTACTGTTATAAAATAATCAACTTTATCCGTACTATATTTCAAATTATCAAAATTCATACCATGCACAATTATTTCATTTGACGTATTGCGATGATAATTTAAAATAAAAGAACGAGCCGCATAAGAGCGAGGCACGACAAAACATCTGCGCATAAAAAACCGTCCAATAATGTTATACCAAACCTTAGAGGGTATTTTTTTCATTTTTCGATTATGTACTCCAAGTTCTTGCCAAACAAAAACTTTTGAAGGACAAATCATACATGCAAAGAGAGAAGGGAAGGCAAATATTTCACTCGAAATAATAAAATCAAAATTTTTAGCATTATTCTTCAAAAACTTATACAAAGATAGAGAAAAAGGTAATACACTTGGTAAAAATATCTGTTTCAATTCAGATTCAAAAAACAATATATCAAACTCATATTCCTCCAAAACGGATGGTTTGTAATCTGCTGCTGCTGCAAGAGTTACCTCATGACCTAAATTTTTGAATCCGACACACAGATTATAAATCATCGTATCTTTAATGCTCTTGACTTTAGGAATAATATTATTTTCAGCCGTAAACAAAATTGAATTTAATATAAGAACTTTCATGTATAATAAACTGCTTAAAATCGTCCGAACTCACTATAAGTATAAACAAAAATACCTTTTTTATTTAAGATATACAATGTCATCTACAAACTTTTCAATTAATGAGAGTAGAAAAATTTGTAAAGCTTGTCAAGTATCTGTCTAAATTTTCCGATAAGAAAATATTATCAGATCATTTTTGCATTTTCTCTCGATCTGTTTTCCCATTTGCACTCGTCCGATCCCCCTCTATCCCCCTCTATCCTCCTCATAAGAACAAGAAAATATCCACGAAAGAAACTCTCAAATCTAACCTAAGCAAAATTTAGACGACAGATTCTTAACACTTATTATTCTTAAAAACATTTTTAATCAGTATATGGAAAAAGTCTTACCAACATATTACATACATTACAAAAAAATACTATCTTCGTTATTGCTAGAATCAAACCATTTTAATATAGTTTTCTGGTATATGATAAAAAAAGAACGCATACTTTTAGTTAATAAATTCTATTATCCTCGTGGTGGAGATTGTATGGTTACCCTAAACCTTGAAAAATTACTGAAAAGCAAAGGACATGATGTCGCAACATTCAGTATGCAGCATTCACAAAATATAGAGTCTCAATATTCTCCTTATTTTCCTAACGAAATATCCTTTTCAGGCAACATTAAAAATAAAGTAAATGCAGCAAAACGGATATTTGGTATAGATACTATAAAAACAAAATTCAATCAATTATTATTCGATTTTCAGCCGGATATTGTTCACCTACATAATATTCACTCTTACCTGTCTCCCATAGTTGCCAAACAAGCAAAGGCATACGGTTGTAAAGTATTCTGGACTATGCATGATTATAAACTATTATGTCCAGCGTCTGCTTGTTTAAATAAAAATCAAATATGCCAACAATGTTTATCTGACAAAAAACAAGTCGTCATAAACAGATGTCTAAAAAACAGCTTAACAGCGAGTTTACTCGGATATATTGAATCTATATATTGGTCAAAAGAAAAATTAGAACAATGGATAGAAGCATTCATCTGTCCTAGCCAATTTATGGCCGATATGATGATAAAAGGAGGTTATTCTCCTAACAAAATAAAAACACGATGCAACTTTATCGAGAAAGAAAAAATCGATTTCATAAAACAAAATTTCTCCAATGAAAGAAGTAATCACTACTGCTTTATCGGAAGAATTTCACAGGAAAAAGGAATCAAAACTTTACTCGAAATAGCCGATAATCTTCCTTATAAACTCATAATTGCAGGAAACGGCCCATTATTAGAAACACTAAAAAAAGAATATGCTTCAGAAAAAATAACATTTACAGGACACTTATCTACTCAAGAAGTAGCAGATCTATTAGGAAAGGCCAAAGCCTCAATAATTCCGTCCGAATGGTATGAGAATAATCCTCTAAGCATAATAGAATCGCTATGTATGGGAACTCCCGTTATCGGCTCACGAATCGGAGGAATTCCCGAACTTATCACGGAAAATAACGGAATACTATTCGAACCATTTGACAAAGAAGAATTGAGAAAAAGTATTATCGAACTATTCGAGAATAAAAAATTTGATTATGAACAAATATCTCAAACTGCTATAACCCAATTCTCAGAAGAAAATTATTATACTCATCTTTGCAATATATACCGACAGAGCATTTAAAGAACATATCTCTACATAATATCGATATAAAATCATCCTTCTATAAAATAAATTTTTATTCATACCGTTATAGTAGAAATTACATTTTTCAAATTTTTAGATAAATAATTTCTCTTCTAAAAATTCTGAATAGCAATTTTGGAAAAAATAACGAATATCTCCATCTTTGCATTTAGATATATAGGATAAATGAAACACTTTATAGAAAATATAATCCATAAACTCGGGAAAAAAGATTATAAACTTGATAAGAATCTTACCAGCAAAGGTTTAATAATCGAGGTGCTATCTAAAATACCCTGCATTATACGGGGATCGATAAAAAAAATCGGACTAAAAAAATCTTCCGGAATATTATTTGCCGGACGCCATTGTAAACTCCGCCATAAATATCTGATTACTATTGGGAAAACTCTGACTTTAGGCGATAATGTCGAGATTAATGCACTATCAAAAAATGGGGTAAAAATAGGGAATAATGTCACTATTCTAAAAAATTCTATTATCGAATGTACCGGAGTAATCAGAGAATTGGGAGAAGGTATAGAAATAGGTGACAATGTCGGTATTTCTCAATCATGTTTTATTCAAGTACGAGGGAATGTAAGAATAGGCTCTTACGTTATCATGGGTCCCGGAGTATCTATATTTTCAGAAAATCATAATGCAGACAATACTGACGAATATATTATGAACCAAGGTGCGACCCGAAAGGGCATAACTATTGAAGATGGAGTATGGTTAGGAGCTAAATGCACGATTTTAGACGGTGTTACTATCGGCAAGCATGCGATCGTCGCGGCCGGTAGTGTCGTAACAAAAGATGTTCCTGCATATAGCATTGTCGGAGGTGTTCCTGCAAAACTTATCAAAAATCGCAAGGAATAAAATAACATCACAAATCATTCTGTAAAGAACGCTTATTTTATTATTTTTGTGCCTTATTACGATTTACAATCAGACGATATGGCAATTTCATCCCCTACAGATATGTGCATCATCACTACTTACAGGTGTCCGATGCAATGTAAAATGTGCAGTATATGGCAGAATCCAACAGAAAAAAGCAAAGAAATACAAGTAAAGGAGCTCGAAAAACTCCCCAAAGTAAAATTTGTGAATCTCACCGGAGGTGAACCATTTGTACGGGAAGATCTTGAAGAAATTGTCGAGGTAATGTTTCGGAAATCTCCACGGGTAGTGATTTCCACATCCGGATGGTTTGAAGATAGAGTCATAAAACTGGCCGAGAAATTCCCGAACATAGGTATCAGAATCAGTATAGAGGGGCTATCATGTAAAAATGACGAATTAAGAGGAAGAGCCGGAGGTTTCGATAAAGGATTACGGACACTCATGCTCCTCAAAGAAATGGGAGTAAAAGATATTGGTTTCGGCATTACTGTTTCCAATAATAATTCCGAAGATATGCTCTCTTTATACCGCCTCTCAAAAAATTTGGGAATGGAGTTCGCCACTGCGGCATTTCATAATTCTTATTATTTCCACAAACACGACAATGTGATAACCAATACAAACGAGGTTATCGACAACTTTACCCGTTTAATTGAAATGCAAATGAAAGAAACCCACCCCAAATCTTGGTTCAGAGCATTCTTCAATATGGGGCTTATCAACTACATTGAAGGAAACCGCCGTATATTACCTTGTGAAGCCGGATTAGTAAACTTTTTCGTTGATCCCTATGGAGAAGTTTATCCATGTAATGGACTTGAAGAAAAATATTGGCAGGAAAGTATGGGTAACATTCGAAATGTAACCGATTTTAAAGAAATTTGGGAAAGCGAACAGGCTGCACGGGTAAGAGAATTAGTACGCAAATGTCCAAAAAATTGCTGGATGGTGGGAACTGCATCTCCTGTAATGAAAAAATATATTCAACATCCTATACACTGGGTATTAAAAAATAAATGGAGATCTATGACCGGAAAGCCCGTATGTATCGATAAAAAATGGTATGATGTAGGACAAGATCCCGAACAGGGGAATTTAAAGGAGAAAAGCAAATAATCGGTCTTCCTTAAATTCGACAAATTATATACGAAAATAGATCTTCTCTCCGTTATATATTAGTGTGTCTATCTGCATATTTCCATGAAATCTGAAAGAAAAATAAAAATCATTGTTACCGGGACAAGAGGCATTCCTGATATTTTAGGGGGAGTAGAGACGCATTGTGAAGAATTATATCCTCGTCTTGCTAATAACAAATATACAATCACTATTGTACGACGTAGCTGTTATATTACTGATAATATTCGAATAGATAATTATAAAGGAATCTCTTTAAAAGACATTTACGCTCCCCGTAAAAAAAGTCTGGAAGCCATCGTTCACACCTTTTTGGCTATCCTATATGCAAAAAAATCACATGCCGACATCTTACACATTCATGCGATAGGGCCTTCATTGTTAATACCTTTTGCCCGAATATTAGGTTTAAAAGTAGTCATGACTCACCATGGTCCTGACTATGACCGCCAGAAATGGGGACATCTAGCTAAATGGATGCTTCGCACCGGAGAACGAATGAGTGCAAAATATGCAAATGAAATTATCGTTATTTCCAGTGTAATCGACAATATTCTTCGCGAGAAATATGGTAGAAATGATACTCACTTGATTTTTAACGGTGTAACTCTCCCTAAAAAATCCCAATCAACCTGTTATATCGATCAGCTAGGATTAACTACCCATAAATATATATTAGCAATGGGAAGATTTGTCGAAGAAAAGGGTTTCGATTTACTAATAAGAGCATTCTCTGCATTGAAACAAAATAAATATAAGCTGGTAATCGCCGGAGATGCCGACCACCCTTCGGCATATTCAGAAAATCTGAAACGACAAGCTCTGGAAGAACATGTTATATTAACAGGTTTTATAAAAGGGGAAAAACTGAATGAGATAATGTCTAATGCAGCATTGTTCATACTTCCTTCTTTCCATGAGGGCTTGCCTATATCTCTTCTCGAGGCGATGAGTTATGATTTAGATGTGCTTGTCAGTGATATTCCGGCAAATCGGTTACCGGAACTAACTCTTGATGATTATTTCAAAACCGGCTCGATTCCCGATTTAAAAAATAAGTTACAATATAAAATCGAGAACATACAGCTTGACCGAAAGTACGATTTGTCTTCTTATAACTGGGATAATATCGCCGAACAAGTCGATTCGGTATATCAGCTTATCCTAAACAAAAAATAATTTGAAATATAATGATAAAAAAATTTCTGCCATTATCGACCATTATTCTAACATTACTATTTTCCGGCTGCAATAAGGATAACGAAAATCTTATCAGAGGAAAATGGCAATTAAGACACATCGACATGCCCAACAACAGCCAAATATCGACAGATTCGGTATTTTACAGTTTTCAGTTGAATATATTCGAATTGGCGACATTAGTACAGGGAAATGACTTTAGTGCCGAAAAAACAAACGGTATCTATACCATAAAAACAGACTCTATTTTTATGACAGTAACACCATCTTACATGGGAAATGCACTAAAAAGTCCTTATTATGGATGGCATACCGCTGAAAAAAACTTTGCAATCAAAAAATTAGATCATTCGGCACTAATATTATCCTGTAATGACACCATCTACACATTTCGTAAATTCTGATCTTTATGCTAAAAAAAATAATTATACTATTCCTCCTTGTTTTCTTCGGCTCTATATACAGCATTATTCATGCACAATTCACCCTCCAATACAGTGCAGAGACAAATATAATTACAGGAAATGGAGAATTTACTCCTTTTTATTTAATGAATAATCGCGGAGGTGTAATTTCATTCACCCCGAATAACGGTTATCTAAGAGCAGGTGTGAGCAAAAAAATCGATAATGACAAACGTTTTTCATACGGATTCGGTATCGATCTTATCGGATCATACAATAACGATGCAACAATCTATTTACAACAATTATACGGTGAAATAAAATATCGTTGTCTCGGACTTATGATAGGTAGTAAAGAACAATACTCCCTGATGCGTGACAGAGAACTGAGTAGCGGAAGTATGGTTTGGTCCGGGAACAGCCGTCCGATACCACAAGTATCGGTAGGAATACCTCATTTTGTCAATTTTCCGGGAACAAATGGATGGATGCAAATTAAAGGAGAAATTTCTTACGGTATATTTGTTGATGATGCTTATCAAAAAGAGCATAAAGGAGAAGGGAAACCCTACAGCAAACATGTTTTGTATCACCGTAAATATCTAATATTAAAATTTGAAAAAGAAAAACCTTTTTACGGTTCGATCGGAATAGACATGGCAGCACAATTTGGAGGTACAATATATGATAACCCCAATTTCAAAACTTCCGTAACCAAATTTCCATCAGGAATCAAAAGCTTTTTTAAAGTATTCGTACCATTATCCGGAGGTAATGATTCCCCACTAATAGATCAGGTAAACGTTACAGGCAATCACTTAGGCAGTTATCTCTTAGAAATAGGTTATCGTAAAAAAAACTGGCATGCAAAATTATATCATGAACGTTATTTTGATGATCATTCAGGCATGATCTTTAAAAACAAATGGGACGGATTATGGGGAATAGAATATAGAACTATCAAGAAAAAACTAATAACCGGTGCAGTATTCGAAATAATGAATTCAAAAGATCAAAGCGGTCCGTTCTTATTCGATAAAACAGAAGAATTGCCTCTAAAAACAAGCGGAGCTGATTTTTATTACGGACACATGGCATACAACGGGTGGACACATAGAGGACATACGATGGGAACACCGTTTATCGCTTCGCCCGGTTATAATACCGACGGATTTCTCGGATTTAAAAGTTCCAGAAGTCTTGCTTTTCACGCCGGGATAGACGGATACATATTTTCAGAGCTCTCATACAAAATTTTAGCAGGACATCAACAAGGCTGGGGTACTGGATATTTACCTTTTACCCATATCACACACGAATTTTCAGCTTTAGCAGAAATAAATTACCGACCTGAAAAAATTAAAGGTTGGACATTTCGATTATCGGGAGCATTTGATAAAGGTACTCTGTTCGGAGACAATTGGGGAATACAAATAGGTATACGGAAAGAAGGTCTTTTGTTCAGCACAAAGAAATAAAACCGCAGAAAAATTTATCCATAACAAGTTAAACGATTCTTAAAAACAAGAAATACGAACATAAGTCCGGTCATCAAAAGAACAATTTCCGGGAAGAACGCCTTTCGTACTTTTGTTATTTTTATCACAGCCCATTCCTATACACAAAGGGTCTGTTTCTATTTGATGACAAAGAGCCTGTTCTGTTTCCTGCAATGTCCCATACAGATCAAAATAACCGTCGGTTGCCAAAACAATAGAACGGTCACCAACCGGAATAATCCGGATTAAAGCATAATCGACTGGAAAACCGTCTAATACAATATAACGATACTCAGAATTATCATCTAAATTATTTTGCCACAAATACTGTATCTTCAACATAGGATATATAAACTCCCGGCCTATATCCCGTTTCTGTAACTCCTTTATCGAAGATCCGTCCCGCAAAGCCGAACACAAAACAAAAGATCTTAGCTCAGAAAGTATAGAATCTATCTTTTTATTATTCTTAAAACAGCATTCCCCTATTTTACACTGGCAGTCACCGATAAGCCAAACTTCATTTCGAGAATGACAATAAACAGCAACACTCGCAGTTAATCTTGTTTCAGGGAATTGCTCTACAAGATCTAAAATATGATTTGTTTCATAATACCGAATAATGCGTTCATTTATAATATTCACAAACTCTGATGCCGAAATTCCCGAAGGTAACCTCTGAACCTCATCCGAAATAATTTCCATTGCCTTCCTTCCGGTAGTAACACCATCTATCCTATAATCAGACTTGGAAGTCGCCCCATCAATCACCACAACATAATCTGGTGTTGCAACCCATCCGTCTTCACATAATCCGGTTAAAGACTTACCTTTTACAAAGGATTCTTCTATTACAAAACTCATTTTTAAACCATTTTAATTTTTATTTTCCGATGCAGCATATTATGCCAGTTGACTATCAATAGTTTATGGATTAAAAGATAGACTGCTCGAAAATTCACTTGTTTTTCGTCAAAAATCGATGATTTAACGTTTTTAACCTTAGTTTATCTTCAAACGAAGGGGAAAAGAGAAAAATGGCTCTCTTTTGCTCTTAAATCTCCGTTTCGCAAAGATAAGGCATATTGGTGATTATTTCGCCGATTATGGCTGTAAAATAGAGGGTAATTTTACGGATTTTCTGGTGGGCTTTTGGTGGCTTGATGAGGAGAAAATCTTGCTTTGCTTTTGGGTTAGGATTTCGAATCCTTTTGCAGCCAAAAGAGAAGGCGCAGGTATAGTTCGGATCGGCTCTGGCGAAGCCATTTCTTTTCCTCCCTTTGTTAGGTTTACTTTAATGCTCGTATATATGAATACGGAGATAAAGTAAAGTCGGTTTCGGTGATTTATGCTGTGATTCGCTTGAAAAAATGTCGTGTAATGGAGATTATTCGTTGGAAAAAGTGTGGAACCACTTAAATACCATATCATATAATCTTGCGATTTTTACCTACAATATATCATTAAGTAGATAAAAAGCAATATCTTTGCATATTATATGATGAGTTAATATAACAAAGAATACAATGGGAACCAAACTTCCTCGAAAATTGGAGCAGAAGATGTCTGTTGTGGGAGATCAGATTAAACTGGCTCGCTTGCGAAGGAATTTGAGTGTGGCTCAGATTGCAGAACGTGCTACTTGCTCTCCGTTGACTGTGTCCCGAATAGAGAAAGGTGCATCAACAGTAGCCATCGGAATCTACTTGCGTGTGCTGTATGCTTTGCAACTTGACGATGATATTCTGTGGCTGGCCAAAGAAGACAAGTTGGGAAAAGCTTTGCAAGATTTGAGTTTGAAAACAAGGAAAAGAGCTTCAAAAAAGGAATAGAGCACTTGTTCTTCTATACATAAGTTGCAATTTGCTCTGTGGGAATAAAAAATATGGCTCAAAATTTTGTGTTATGTTATAAAAACATTATGTTTGTATTGCATAATAAATAAGATGTATGAAATTCGTTGATAGAATAGATGAAGCTGCACGATTAAAGGATGCTCTTGCAAGAGAGAAGTCCTCGTTAGTCGTGATGTATGGTCGTAGACGGTTGGGTAAGTCAACGCTTATCAAAAGGGTGTTGTCGGACACGGATGTTTATTTCCTTGCCGATCGTTCTGAAGGCCAACACCAGAGGATATTGCTTGCAAAAGTGCTTGCACAAGTGTTTCCGGATTTCGACAAATTGACATATCCGGATTGGGAATCTATGTTTCGTGCGGTCAATTATCGGACAGACAAACGTTTTACTCTATGTTTGGATGAATTTCCGTATCTTGTAGAGCAATCACCAGAGTTACCGTCTGTATTGCAGAAACTTGTTGATGAGAAGCAGTTGAAGTATAACCTTGTGCTTTGCGGTTCATCACAAAATATGATGTATGGGTTGTTCCTTGATTCTACTGCACCTCTATATGGGCGTGCTGATGAGATAATGAGGCTTGCACCGATACGTTTGCCGTATATTCAAGAGGCTTTGAACCTTGATGCGATGAGTGCCATTGAAGAGTATGCCGTATGCGGCGGTGTACCACGTTATTGGGAATTGAGGGAAAATAGAAGTTCACTTGATGATGCCCTGTGGCGCAATATCCTTTCTGTAAATGGAACTCTTTATGAAGAGCCGATAAAACTGTTTCAGGATGATGTGAAGGATATTGTCAAGACTTCGACGATAATGTCTTATATCGGTACTGGTGCAAATCGGCTTTCCGAGATTGCTGCACGATGCAATGAGCCGGCAACCAATCTGTCGCGTCCATTGAAGAAACTTATCGATCTCGGATTCTTGGAGAAAGATGTTCCGTTCGGGATTGATGAAAAGAATGCGAAAAAGAGTCTCTATAAGATAGCCGATCCGTTTATGGCATTCTACTATCAGTTTGTTGTTCCTAACCGTTCGTTCATTGAACTTGGTCGTCGCCTACCCATAGAACAGGCTTTGACTGCCCATTTCTCTGGGTATGTGAGTATGCAATGGGAAAAACTGTGTCGGGATGCTGTCACAGGAAATCTTGTTAATGGAGTAGTTTATGGCAAGGCAAAACGCTGGTGGGGTTCTGTTCTCAATGAGGATAAGAAGCCGGAACAGGTCGAATTTGATGTGATGGCAGAATCGCTCGATAAAAAGTATTTGTTGGTTGGTGAATGTAAATGGACAACTCAAGAGAATGGTAAACAGTTAACAACAGAACTTCTCCGCAAGGCTAATTTGCTGCCGTTTGCCAAGAAATACACCATAGTTCCGATGCTGTTTCTTAAGAATGCTCCAAAAGATGATGCTGGGAATGCAATGTTGCCGGAGAATGTTGTTGAGTTGATGAAATAGAATTGATTAAATTATATAACATATGAGTGGTGGATATTTTAATCGGCATATGATTGCCTTCGGAGAGATAGCTAATTCTATTGAGTGTGACATTGCAAGAACTTTACGACCTAAGCCTGAAAAAAATTGTGAAGATTATTGGACTATTTACGAGAAGGATAGCCTTAGCTCATACCATAGCTATAAGGGCTACATGAGTTTTGCCAGTTATGAAGATGCAGAATCTTTTCTTTTATTAGATAAAACTATAGTCAAGGCAGAACAAAAATATGCTGATCGACGATTCTTTGATGATGGGGTAATTTTCCAATCGAAAAAGCGAAATATGTCCGACACTTCTGACGGTGAACAAATTCCAGTATTATACTCAATTCACCATTGTTGTTATGACCGCTATCCCGATGAAGCGGATGTGTTGGAACTGTCCGATGAGACAATAAATGCTATGAAAGAGGCTTATCGGCAAATTCGTATAGCAGAAATATATGCAACTCGTGTAGATTGGATGATGAGTGGAGATGATAGCGAAGAGAGCTTCCGCGAACGTGTCAAGGAAGATTTGGCGGAGTTTGAAAAAGAATATGCTACTAAAGACTGGACTTATCTCGATGAAGATGACGAATAAAAATTATGGCATGTAACACATCATTAAATCAATAAAAATAATTATCTTTGCATACTATATGATGAGTTATATATGGCGAAAAATACGATGGGTACGAAGTTGCCCAGAAAACTGGAACAGAAGATGCAGATTGTGGGTGAGCAGATTAAGCTGGCTCGCTTGCGTAGGAATCTGAGCGTGGCTCAGGTGGCAGAGCGTGCTACCTGTTCTCCATTGACTGTGTCACGAATAGAGAAAGGTGCGCCAACCGTGTCTATCGGTATATATCTGCGTGTTTTGTATGCCTTGCAACTTGAAGAAGATATACTATGGCTTGCCAAAGAAGATAAAATGGGAAAAGCCTTACAGGATTTGAGTTTGAAGACAAGGGAGCGAGCCTCTAAAAAAGAATAAGCCATGAAGAAATTGTATGTATATGCCGATTTTGACTGGCTTAAAGAGATAGAACTCATAGGAGAATTAGGCTATGAATCTCTTCGTGGCTCAGATAGCTATTGTTTTACTTTTAGCAAGGAATGGTTGGCGCAGCATGGAGATTTGTTTTTGAGTGATGACCTAAATAATTATCCGGGGCAACAATATACGCAACCGGGTAAAGATATATTCGGATGTTTCTCGGATGCTTTGCCTGACCGATGGGGGCGTACTTTGTTATTGCGTCGTGAACAGATTGAAGCTGCTGAGGAAAAAAGACTGATTCGTAGATTGTCTTCTTTTGATTTCCTGACTGGTATTGATGACTTTTCCCGAATGGGGGGCTTCCGTTTCAAGGAAAACCTTAATGGAGATTTTATCAATGTAAGCGAGTCATTGCGGATACCACCATTGACAGATATTAGGGAGTTGATAGCGGCAAGTGAAGAAATAGAAAAGAGTGAAGAAGAGAATATCCTTCCAGACTGGAAGTGGGTTGTTCAGCTTGTTCAGCCCGGTTCTTCGTTGGGAGGTGCAAGACCTAAAGCCAATGTAATAGACACGGATAAAACTCTATACGTTGCAAAGTTTCCATCGCGTAAAGACGATTACGATGCCGGACTTTGGGAACATTTCAGCCATTTGCTTGCTATAAAGGCAGGAATAAATGCGGCACAGACCAAGGTGCTGACAACAGGAGAGAAATACCATACATTGCTCTCAAGGCGTTTTGATAGAACACAAGAAGGCAAACGGATTCATTTTGCATCAGCAATGACCTTGCTGGGACTGGAAGATGGAGATAATGCAACAAATGGACATGGCTATTTAGATATAGTTGACTTTATCCTCCAAAACTGTACAGATGTAGAATGCAATTTGCAGGAACTCTATCGTCGTGTAGCGTTCAATATCTGCATAGGCAATAGCGATGACCATTTCCGCAATCACGGTTTTCTTTTGACTGCAAAAGGATGGACATTGTCACCGGCATACGATATGAATCCAACGTTGAATGCATATCAAAGTCTGCTTATCTCTGCTGATTCCAACAAAGCGAATTTGAATATTTTGTTTGGTGCTTGCGAGGATTATATGCTCAATCGAAAAACTGCTGAAAAGATTGTCTCGGAGGTAATTGATGCAGTGAAAAATTGGCGAGGATTGTCAATCCGAATGGGGCTATCCAAAAGAGAAATGGATATGTTTGCCAGGGTATTGGATGAACGCATTATAACAGAGATTGTCGGTTGAGGATTGATTATAATACAACTAAATAATAATTGAAATAACGATAGCAAAAAAGATGGAAATACCATTCAAAAGAGTCGTTTGGAATGAGCATGAGGCCGCGCTTCTCGTAGATACATTTGAGAAGGTGAGGGAAGGTGTTGTCTCTCGTGACAAAGCCATTGTAAATCTATCTAAGAGATTACGTAATAGAATGGTATTAGATGGTATTGTTATAAATGAGAAATATCGCAATGTCGCAGGAATGGACTTGCAACTATTGTCATTAGAAAGAAGTGTTGATAGCAACGGAAACCTAGTAGAAGGCAACCATTTATCTCAGATTTTTTGCAAAATATATTTGCTTAGTAGAGATGAAAGAGAAACTTATAACACAATGTTATCAGATGCAAATTTGTTGTATCCAGAAATCCCTGATGAGGAGATATTTCCGGATGCTAACGCAAATGTAATGCATTCTTACATATCGTATGAGGACGAGCAAATTGACTCTTTTGTAAGTGAAGCAAAAGATGTGAAGTATAATGCGTGTCAAGCATTTATTGTAGAAACGTCAATAGAAAATCCATTATCAAAGTCCAATATAGACACAATTTCGCATGCTTGTAAAATCATTAGCGAGAGTGTAGATGAGGAAGTGTTGACTATACTGGAAAAGAATTTCTCTAAAGGATATCGACTTAACTCGCCAATTGCACGCAAGCGTTTTGCCATGTACTATACAAAGGAATATGGCAAAAATATAAATATATTTGACGACCAGATGGACTTGAAAATATCAGAATCGGGCATCGTATATAATGGTATTGTGTATGCGCCTAGTAAAATGATAGATGAAACCACCAAACAATCTCTGTTTGATTATATTGAAAATCAGTTTGCTAATGGTATTGTCTGTATATATTATAATGTGCTCTTCGAGCATTTCAGTCAGCAATTTTTAGGGCAGATTATGGTTGATGGTGAGATGTTACGGTACTATCTTGAATTCTATAATATAGAGAATATGTATCACTTTGATGAAGAATATTTTTCACAGGAAATGTCTGCAAATATTGACATTAATCAAGTGGTTATTGATTATGTGAAGGCTCAGGGTGGTTGTGTGACTGAAGACGAGGTTTCTACTGCATTTGAATATTTACCAAGAGAAAAGGTAATTGAGGCATTCTCTAGTAATCGTCATAAACTTGTACTATCAAGTATGAAGACACGATTTCATATTGATAACTTTCAACTTGAAGAGATTGACAAAATAGTAATTGTTGATTTTCTCTCAAAAGAGATTGCTTCTATGCAATATGTTACATTTTCTGAACTATTTGGCAAAATAGCCGAAATTGCCCCACGCGTAATAGAAAACAATATACAATTCACGCAAACTGGTATTCGTACTGCACTCTCTTGTCTGTTATCGGATAAATTTCACATCATTGGAGGTTTTATCAGTGATTACGATAACTCTGTTAGTGCTTATGATGCTTTTATCAACTTAGGTAGAGGTCGAGAGTCGTTCAATATTAGTGAAGTGGAAGTTATGGCAAACGATTTCAATGTGCCTATTAATTTCGAAGCTTTGGCTGTAAATAATGTTCGTGTATCAGAGGACATCTTTGTTAGTAAAGACTATATTACCTTCGATACAGAATTAGTTGACAAAGCTATATCTCGATTTTGCCAAAATGAATTTATTAGTATTTTGGATGTGAATACTTTTACGGCCTTTCCAGAATGTGGCTATCGTTGGACACCATATTTGTTGGAAAGTTATTTGTATTCTTACAGTAAAATGTTTATACTGAAGCACAAGGCTTTCAATAAGACCTCCGTTGCTGGAGCTATTGTTCGCAAAACTTCATGTTGTACAGACTATTTGGATATAATGGCATTAGCACTGGCTAATGCTGATATCCCACTTGATGAAAAATCGTCATTAGACTTCCTTGCTCAAAATGGATATATTGAGAGGAGAAGACTAAATACGATTAATGAAGTGATTAGAAAAGCTGAAAAAATGAAATTTAATTAATATGTACTCATATACTTACGATAATGAAACTGGTGGTATCTTGCTGAATAGCTCTCCACAAGCATTCAGCAAAGAACCACGTCCCGTCTACTCAAAAGAGCTAGATATATACGGTTTTGGTGCTTATTGGAATTACGATGAGAATGATGATGCCCCATATATGTGGGCAGAGGCAAACAATTACTACTATAGAGGTAAGCTTGTAGCACAGATAAAGGGTGGCTCATTTTTTACTAAGCCAGAAATTATCATCATCAACGAACCAGAGCCAAATAACAAACCATTAAAGCCTGTTGACGTGAATATGATGGTTCTTAAAAACAAGGTTATAATGGAGAATTTAACGGCTACAACGATTAAGGATGTATTTAATACCTACGCTAAATTTGAGGGTAAAGTTGATGTCTTTCATGTTTCTTTTAGTGGTGGTAAGGATAGTGTTGTAACTCTAGATATAGTTCAGCGAGCCTTGCCTCATAATAAATTTGTCGTAATTTTTGGTGATACGGGTATGGAATTACCAGAGACACACCGTATTGTTGACGAAACAATGGCTAATTGTAAAAAAGATGGTATAGAGTTTTATATTGCAAAATCTCACTTTTCACCATCGGAGTCATGGCGAAAATTCGGTCCACCGACATCAACTATCCGGTGGTGTTGTAGTGTACACAAAACGACACCACAGCTTCTTTTATTGAAAGATATTCTCGGTAAAAATAACTTTACAGAAATGGCCTTTGTAGGAGTTAGGGCTGATGAAAGCGTAAGAAGAAGCGAATACAGTTATATTTCTTATGGTACCAAACATCGTGGACAATATAGTTGTAATCCTATATTATATTGGAATTCGGCAGAAGTATATCTTTATATTTACTCAAACAGAGACAGACTACAATTAAATGAGGTTTATAAAAGAGGAAATACTAGAGCTGGATGTTTGGTTTGTCCTATGTCTACTAATAGGAACGATTATCTGAATTTTAGATGTAATCTAGATCAAACCAAAGCATTGACTGATATGATATTTGACTTAAACTGTAGTGAAAAAGACGGCACTCCAGAGAAAGTCAGCTATGTAGAAAACAACGGTTGGAAGGCAAGAAAAAATGGACGTGACCTTAAAATTGCTTTAAAGGATTATGACGAAGTCGTTCTAGGCAAGAATCTGTCGATAACATTTAAAAATCACGATAACTCGTGGAAACAATGGTTAAAAACACTTGGTCAGATATTGCCGACTGACAATACTAACGAGATCCGAATCATCAACAAGGGAGAAGTTAAAATCATAAGAGTAATTGAACTTGAAAATAATTATATAACAATATTAGTCTCAAACGAAGCTACTACAGGAAATGTGCTTTTTTTAAAGAATCTCCGCAAGATTTTTAGAAAAAGCCATTATTGTGTGGCATGTAAAGTATGTCAAGCGAACTGTAAGTTTGGTAATTTGTCTTTTGATGAAAACGGTAAAGTTTCAATTTCCGACAATTGTACAAGATGTGGTCAATGTTTAGACATTGACACTGGTTGTTTGGTATACAAATCATTGTGGCTATCAAAAGGTTTAGGTAACATGGATAAAAAAAGAACATTGGACTGCTATGCAGCGCATGGTCCAAAAATGGAGTGGTTCCAGGAATTTGTCAAACTTAGAGACGACTTTAATAAAAACAACAGTCTGGGTAGTGCCCAAAAACCGATGTTCAATCGCTTTCTGAAAGATGCAGGCATTATTGATGATAAATGCAACAGGACCATTTTGGGCGAGAAACTAGTTAATTCTGAGTTGCAAGACCTTTCTATATGGGGCTTAATGCTCATTAACTTAAGTTATACACCACAGGTAGGGTGGTTCGTAAAAACATTTGAGTTTGACTCCGTAATTTCGAGGACTCAAATTGTTTCCCTTTTGTCGAACATGGAGGATATCAAAGAAAGTGCGCTCAAGGCAATACCTCCCACTCTTAAGCGAATTTCAGCTTTGCCTTTAGGTAAGATTGGTTTCGGAACCAGCGATAAAGCTTCTAAAGACTTAGGCGGTTTGTCTTTCTATCGTACTGCTTGGCAAAATGCCGATTCAAAAGTTATCTTGTATGCCTTATACAAATTTGCAGAAGCTTGTGGAGAATATTATCAGTTTACCCTGACCCGATTAATGGATACAACAATTGAGAGTGATGGCGTTAGTCCTGTTCAGATATTCGGATTGGACAGAGAAACGATGGTTGGTCTGCTCAAAGGTCTTGCAACCAACTATCCAGAATTCATTTCAGTGACTTTTACTTTAGATCTTGACAACATCAACTTGCGTCAAGATAAGACTGCAGCAGACATACTTGACTTGTTCTAATATATAAGTTCTATGGACAATAAATATAAAGACTACTTTGACATTGACCCTGATTATTTTCCAGCGGTCAATCCTGATGTTATCAAAAGCAACCCAGAACTTTGGAAGAAGTTCTATCCTCACGAAACTTTTATCAAACTGATAAAGGACATCGTGAGTGTGCTTAATCGTCAGCAAAAGCAGAATATATGGGTGGAGGGAGCATATGGCACAGGAAAGTCACATGCTGTCCTCACTTTGAAGCATCTTCTTGACTCTACAGAACAAGAGACAAAAGAATATTTTGAGACATTCAACCTTGATCAGGACTTGTTGAAGAAGTTTCTGTACGTAAAGAGTGAAGGCAAGATTATCACGGTTCATCGCTATGCCTCATCAAGCATCAAAGGTGATAATGACTTGTTCATTGCTATCCAGGAGAGTATTGAACAGGCATTGCGTGATGCGGGCATTGATAATGCCGCACATGGAGCGATGAAAGATGCGGTTGTTAAGTATCTGAGCGATGAGTACAACAAGCAATATTTCAATGGACTAGTAACGGGCCCTTATGCAAGCCTTTTTGGTGGTAGCGACGCAGATAAGATTATAAAAGATCTTCAAGAGTACACAGAGGATGCTCTACGAGAGCTCATGCGGAAGATATTTAAGGTAGCCAATGAACGCCAAATAAGGGCATTTACTTTGGATGATAAGGGACTATGTGAATGGATTCGTGAAACCATTAGACAAAATAAACTCAATGCAATTGTGTTCATTTGGGATGAGTTCACAGAATACTTTCAAAACAACATGACAGCACTCACTGGCTTCCAAACCATGCTGGAACTCAGCGAGACAGAACATTTCTGTTTCATACCCGTAACGCACAAGAGCGAGGCACTCTTCAGTGCACAAGATACGATGAAGAACAAGATTCTTGGTCGTTTCGTGCGCCCCCGTTGTGTTATAGAACTTCCTGAAAACATGGCATTCCAATTGATGGGAGCCGCTATGCAGAAGAACAGCGATCCTGTCATATATCAGGAGTGGACAGAGGAGATTCTTCCCGACCTATGCGACCGTACGGTAAATTCACGTGTGATTGTCGGCAAACAGACCAAACTGAATGATGAGCAGATGAGGGGAATACTACCTATTCATCCTTATGCTGCAAGTTTATTAAAACACATCTCTACGTCATTCGACTCAAACCAGCGTTCAATGTTCGATTTTATCAAGAACGACCGTGGTGATGACACCCATGCTTTTCAATGGTTTATTAAAAATTGTGGTCCACTTGATGACAATCCATTGTTGACCATTGACATGCTTTGGAACTTCTTCTATGACATGGGTAAAGAGTCTCTTGCACTGAGTATCCGTCAGATACTAGACAACTATCCACGCCTAAGCCGTGCGAATCTGCTTGAGGATGAAAAGAGAGTTCTAAAAGCAGTTCTCTTGTTCCAGGCTATATCGTTTGAGGTTCGAGATAGTGTAGATTTGTTCTTGGCAAACGAGAAAAATCTGAATAGTGCATTTGAAGGTTCAGACCTTGAAGGTAAGGCTTCACACATTGCGGAGAAACTTGTAAGAGATAAGATTCTCTATAAGAAGATTGTTGGCAAGAACGATGTGTATTCTGTGTTGATTGGTGAGATGTCCGAGGATCAGATAGAAAAGCACAAGAAAAAATATCTGACCAAGACAACCTCCTCGTTGATAACAGATGGTGCTTTGGACGAGGCTATAGAATTGCCAGCAGCATTAAAATTGCGCTATAAGTTAGTATATGCCGGTATTACTGATTTTGAACAAACAACCAAGAAATGCATGAACGAGGCTGAAAGAGATGGAAAACATCTCTATGGTGTCGTTACATTCGCCAAAGATTCGTCTGAACGATTGGCTCTTAGCCAGAAAATAACCACAAAGCTAAACGAAAATCCGGATACGCCTGTTATCTTCATCGACTGTAGTAAGACTCTGCTTGGTGAGGAACAATTCGCAGAATGGGTAGAGTTTAAGGCCAAGGCTGATTACCACTCTGGTAAAGACAAAGATCAGTCTACACAGAACTCTAACTATGCCAACGATGTTCTGAAGAACTGGCGTAAGAACATCAAGGATGGAGAATTTGTCTATTATTCGAAGGTACGTCTCAATGGAGAAACACTGGCAACAGAAGATGCTCTGATGGACGAACTATGTGCCTATAATAGAAAGATTTTCACCAATGGTCTTGAGTGTTATAACGTCATAGCTAACATGTGGACTCTTAATGCAGCCCGTCAAGGCGCAGAATGTGGTTTGAAAGAAGAAATTGCAGGAACCTTCAGATCTTCCAATCCTAACACCAAGTTGGAGGTTGCACTTAATGGTGCATGGAAAGTACAGGATTATTGGACATCAAGCCCTTCGCTCAACATCTCTGCCATAAAGGCAAGATTGGAAGAGTTGATGAGAACCAAATTAAGACGGGATGGTAGAATCTCTATCAGAACGATCTTTGAGACTCTGTCAGAAGCCCCCTATGGATTTATGCCATGCAATCTTTCTGCCTTTATTCTTGGTTTCTTGCTGAAAGAATATTGTGGCGGTAAATACACTTGGAGTGACGATACGACTAGTGATGAACTTACTGTTGACAAGATGAAGGAGATGATTCATGAGATTCTCCAACAAGAAAAGACCCCAAACCCACGTTATCGTGACAAGTATATTGTTACGATGCCACAAGAGGTGAAGGCATTCATTGACATTACTTCAAAAGCATTTGGTATATCAAAGTCGCAATGCACCTCCGTAGAAGCTGCAAGGGAAAGAGTGCGTGCCAAAATGCGTGAACTTTCGTTCCCTATTTGGACACTTGACTATATTATCGAGGGTGAATCAATTGATACAGATGTAGAGGTGGTCAAACGTCTTGTTGAGCTTTATGGTTTCCTTGCAAACAATGTGAAGGAAGAGACAGACATGTCAGAAAATGATATCGCAATTGAGATTGGCAAGATTAGTTTAAAGAATGCGTCTGCTATATCAGATCTTGAGAAGTTGTTCACGGCAGAGAAATGTCAAATAGGCATCAAGGCCTTCCTTGATGTATACAAGGATGGAGAGTTGATTAAGCTTGCGAATGCAGTTAATGATGGTAACCAGTATATTAATGTGCTTCGCAGTAAGTTCGCTGTTGATGCAGCTAATTGGGTATGGCGTAAGGGAACGGCAGAAGCTGTGATTGACTCAGTTATCTTAGAGTACCAAATTATCGAAGAAAGCAACAAATGTGTTGGTACTAGCAAGTCGTATAAAGATGCACTTCGCGCATGGAGTGGCAAGGCAAATAACATGCGTCTGTCTTTCAGTGCAATCAAGAACGATGTTGATGACCTGGATGTGTTATTGGGATACATCTATGAGATTTGTACAACAGACCAGCTCCAAGAACAGCACAAGCAAGCCTTCTTAGATAGCATGAAGATTTTTGGTGCAAAATTCGTAGATTTTTACAACAATCGTCAGAACGACGTGTTTAAGAAAGTTTGCGATTTCGAATTGACCGGCCTTAGCGATGCTGACAAAGACAAAGTGTATGGAGCTATGCCTATGGGCTGCTTCACCAAGGATAAAGTCGGTTACAGTAACTTAGTAGCCCAAATGGTAGAAGAACAGAAGAAGGGATTAAACTCTATGAAGCTCAGAAACATTTGGCGAGAAAAGACAAATACGTCAAGTCCGTACCAATGGTCTGAGCAATTCTCGATGCCTATTTTTGCAATGTTGGCTGAACAGGAAGTGACTGTATGTCGTAAGATTTTCGCAACAATCAATTCAAACAAAGCAGATGCAAAGGATATTTCCGATGCCATCACATATCTTGAGAATGCGAAATTCTTTGACTTCTTGAGTGATGCCTCACAGCGTGATAAGATGTTTGTTAAAAACATTATTCGTGATAATGCGGTCATGCTATCAAACATTGCTGAGGTAAAGGATTATTTGCGAAGTCACGTGACTGATGTACCATACTATTGGTTTGGCTCACCATCTGTTCAATCAACCTTAAATAAAATGGCCGAGGCTAAGTATAACAAAGATGGATACGAAATCGCCTTCCAGAAGATTGACCAGATGAGTGCCGAGGATGTAAAGAAATACCTCAAAGACCTTATCAAGAACAACAAGAACGTAGGTGTAGAAATAATTAAAAACAATTAAAGCCTATGACTCGCGAGGAAGTTTGCACTAAAATAGACAAATATTTAAGTAACGATTGCCACCAACCGATAATGGTTGATGTGGCTGCCACTACTGAATTGTGTCAGTTGGAAAGCCATTACAATGTTGGTCATTTATTTCTAAAGGCCAGTAAGTTTGTCAATGATGGCGGTTTTTTGATGATGGATCAACTAAAGAATGAAGTTCAGACCCAACATGGTGTTGTTTTCTTAACAGAAATATCAACTTATTTGAAACTTCATGGAGAAAATGAACTGAAGTCACAGTTGCGTGCTCTATTGGATATACAGTTAGAGGGGAAATTGATTATTATTACACATGCATGCCAAAAGTTCATGAAAAAGTTCGACCGTCGATTGTTCGACACGAATAGAATCATGTTTATTGGTGTATCGGATGATGCCAATCTTTCAAAGATATTCTTCATCTCTAAGCGTATTCCACTCAATTATGATTTGATAGAGGCACCTTTCGCTCATTCTTTACGCGAACTTCCTGCTATGTTGGAGAAACACGACATCAAAGACATATTTGTTATAACGGAATTGAAAAAGGGTGATTTTCCCAATACGTTGTTAGATATTCGTGAGGTGTCTTCATCGCATGAGGCACTTGTTAACTTCTACACGGAGCTGATGAACTTGAACAAGTCTTTCGGAACAGAAGAGCAGTGGACTGAACTGTTGAGAATTCTGCAGCATGAGAATTATGAATGGAGTGCTATTGAGAAAAATCCCGACCTCCTAAAAATGGTTTTGTCCAAGGGTACGGCTTCTACTCAGAACGCTTTCGTTGAGTGGATAAAATTTATAATCAAAAAACTTCATGGTGCAAAAGGCAATGAATATCTTACAGCAGTTATTGCAAAATCCAATACGGTAGAAGAATATAAGACTTGGCTCTATGACTATCTCTTAGAAATAGAGGTTAACGATGGAACATTCCAGCAGTACTACAAAGAGCGTAAGGAGTTGTTGTCAAGCTACGAGATGGATTCCAATTTCATAATATCGTATTGTAAAAAAGTGACTGCAAAGGAATCGCAGGCACTCTATTACTTGACAGACAACACCAAGATAGAAAAAGAAACCATCATAAAGAGTATTAGTAGCTTTGTCGCAGGACATAGCCGGGAAGAGTTTGAAGATGTGTTGAAGAAGGTCTATCCAGCCCTTGCCGAATATCTTTCCCCATACAATTATAGTCAGTTTAGTGAGTATTTTGACCAATATAAATATTCAAAGGTCACAAATACGATGACTCCACGTTTCATTCAGCTGGCAGAACAGGAAGTTTCAGAAAAACGCTTTCTTGACATGCCTCCAAGAGCAAAGGTAATAGACAAGATGGAGAAGAAAAAATCACATCTCTATTTTGTTGATGCTCTAGGTGTTGAATTTCTTGCTTACATACAAGAACAATGTTACAAGCGCGGACTGGACTTTTCTGCTAAAATCGGTTATTGTAATTTACCGTCTATCACATCGATGAACAAAGAGTTTGTTGATGAATTTAGCTCATGTACAAGCATTAAAAGCCTTGACGAACTAAAGCATGATGGTCAATTCGACTATAATTACGAAAAGGTAAAGCAACCAATCCATTTAGTAGAAGAACTTGCCATCATTGACGAAGTAATATCTATAATAGATAGTGACTTACAGCAAGGTAGTCTTGAACAGGTTTTCATAGTTTCTGACCATGGCTCAAGTCGAATGGCAGTAATTGCAGAATCAGAAAATAAATGGGAAATGTCAGAAAAAGGTCAACATTCAGGACGTTGTTGCCCTAAGTCAGATCTTGATATTAAACCTGATTGTACAATTGAAGAAAACGATTTCTACATTCTATTGAACTATGATAGATTCAAGGGCGGTCGTAAGGCTAACGTGGAAGTTCATGGAGGAGCTTCTTTGGAAGAAGTTCTTGTGCCTATTATAGAAGTAACAAAGCGTGGTCAAGCTATAGAATGCAAATTAGATAATACCTCGAAGGTTGTAACCTCAAGTTTTAAGAAAATTGCGAAGATTAGGATATACTTGAGTAAGACTCTGGATGATGTTTCTATCTTAGTAGATGGCAAATACTATTACAGCGCCCAATTGGTGGATGGTCAACAGTATATCTATGAGATAGCTTTACCTGATATCAAGAAAGCAGGCATACATACTTTCGATGTCCTTGTCGGCGAGTCATTCGTTGCAAAAGGCATATCGTTTGAGATGAAGAAAGAAGGTGCTAACGAACATAAGTTTTTTTAAATGAATTCATATTATGCAAGATAAATTAAGAGAATATTTTGAAGATATGGTGGTGTATAAGGATTTGAAAGAAAGCAATTTCTTTAAATCCTTAAGCTTACCTGCATTCCTCCGCGACTGGCTTCTCAAAATGTTTGAGGATGAAGATGGACATTTTGATGTTACAGAAATGACAGATTTCATACATCAATACATTCCATCAAAAGTTCAGTGGACTGGTATCAAAAATAGAATAGTGAAAGAAGGTGAGACAGTAAAGCTTCTCACTAGAATTTCAATTGATATTGATATCAAAACTCAAGATGTTACATTTTCTCTCCCTGATTTCGGTCTCAACAATAAGGAGACTCTGATAGAGGATAGAGTTTGGGATGAATGCAAGGATGAACTTGTAAAAGCAAAGGAAAGTTGGGGAATTATAGAATTAGGTTATCGCTATCCAGAAGGCAAAACACCAGGTAAAATCAAATTGGTCTCTTTTGCCAATTTTTGTCCCTACGAAATAGACCTTGACTTTTACAAGGATGTTCGTCGTAACTTTTCTGTTCAAGAATGGATTGATGTTATCTTGGGTGCTATCGACTACAATGCAGATGGATATGAAACAGAAGCTCAAAAATTAGCCATGCTAACACGTCTTCTTCCATTTGTAGAAAAGAGAGTAAACCTCATAGAGCTTGCACCAAAGGGTACAGGTAAATCCTATGTATTTGGCGGTATAAGTCGCTATGGATATCTTTGTGGTGGCAAGATGACACGTGCCAAGTTGTTTTATGATTTGGCTCGTAGGGAAGAGGGACTTGTGTTCTATCATGACTTTATAGCTTTCGATGAAATCTCCAAAGTAGAGTTCGATAATCCAAATGAGATGGTACAAACACTACTTGGATACATGGAGCAAGGTACAGTTAAGATAGGTGACAAGAATGACGTAGCAGAAGCTGGTGTCGTAATGCTGGGAAATATAGACCAGGAGGACATGGATGAATGGAAGAATATGTTTGCCGGATTGCCATCTTTTTTAAAGAATAATAGTGCCTTAATTGACCGTATTCATGGTTTTGTTAAAGGTTGGGATATTCCTCGTATGAACGAGGGATTGAAAATCTGTGGCTGGGCATTAAACAGTGAGTATTTCACATCTATTATGCACATGTTGCGAGATGATGTTTCATATCGTGCCATTGTAGACCGTCTGGTTGACTATCCAGCCGATTCGGATACACGAAACACTGAAGCTGTAAAACGTATTGCAACCGCATACCTCAAACTGTTATTCCCTCATGTTAGAACTGCTGAAGATGTTAAGCCTCGTGAATTTAACCAGTATTGTTTGCGCCCTGCTTTCAGAATGCGAGAAATTGTTCTAAGACAAATGGGTATGCTTGACGTTGAATACAAGGGAAAAGAAATGCCTAAATTTTCTATAAATCCTGTCGGTGATGAGAGTTAAGGAATGTTTAGCTTGCGGTAAGAGACCGCTAGACAAAGACACCATTGGTATCAATAAAAAGCTACTTGGTGAAGATATTGAGAATTATTATTGTATGGACTGTTTGGCTGATTACTTAGGTTGTACGGTACAAGATATTCTTGATAAGATAGAAGAATTTAAAGAAGAAGGTTGTAAACTATTTAGTTGAACAAATGAAAAGACTCATTTATGCAGATAATGCGGCTACGACCAAGATGAGTCAAGCTGCGTGTGAGGCAATGATGCGATTTCAGTTGACTGATTTCGCCAATGTCTCACAGCCTTATTCTTTTGCTCGTAGTGCTAAAAAAGCATTAAAAGAGGCGCGAGAAACCATAGCAAGATGTATTAATGCTTCTCCTAATGAGATTTTTTTTACTTCATGCGGAACGGAAAGTGATAATTGGGTTATTAAGGGATGTAAGTGTAGTAGAATATATACCTCACTAATAGAACATCATGCTATATTGAATGCTTGTATAGATGTTGCTTCAGCAGGGAAAGAAGTTTTTTATATACCTGTTAATAATACAGGTATGATTGATTTTCAAACTCTAAATAATTTACTTTCTGAAAAATCGTTGGTTTCTATAATGATGGCAAACAACGAAATTGGTACAATACAGCCAATAAAGCAACTTGCAAGAATTGTACACGATCATAATTCCTTATTTCACACAGATGCAGTTCAGGCTGTTGGACATATCCCTGTTGATGTACGAGACTTAGATGTTGATTTTTTATCTGCTTCTGCTCATAAATTTAATGGTCCAAAAGGTATTGGCTTTTTGTATATAAAAGAAGGGCTTAAAATTAATCCGTTAATATCAGGTGGCGCACAAGAAAACTCTTTGCGAGCAGGTACAGAAAACGTTGCGTCAATAGTGGCAATGGCAATAGCGTTAGAAGAGAATACATCTCAGTTAGAAGATAATATGACATATATTCAAGGCTTAGAAAATGCCCTTATACAAAAGTTATTATCATTGAATGTTGTATTTCATAAGAATGGTGCTGAAGTAAAAATCCCAGGAAATGTAAGTTTATCCTTTAATGGATTTAGTGGCGAGTCGTTATTGCATCGTCTAGATTTATGTGGAATATGTGTATCAACAGGTTCTGCATGTGATAGTAGGAATACTCAGATTTCTCATGTTTTAAAAGCCATAGATTTGGATGAGTCTTTTGCGAAAGGTACTATACGCATCTCATTAGATAAGAATAATACCTATGAAGATGTAAATAGGATTGCAGAAGTATTAGCTCATATTGTTAAATAAAAAAGTTCTATAATCTGTAATAACAAAAGGAAATGTGGATTATTATAGCGGAGGAGATGTCCTATGCAAAAATAACAAATAAGAGTATAGTAGGCTAAAATGTAAACATAGAAATATGAAAGATAATTCAAATAATATCCCAGAACTGCTATCTCCTTTTGATCAGTTGAGAGAAGTGGATGGCGAGGGTAAAGAGTGGTGGAACTCGCGAAAGCTGGCACGTGTGATGGGGTATGGTAAATATTGGAACTTTGAGCGTGTGCTTGCCAAGGCTCAGGCGTGGGTATCTCAAAAAGGATATTCATTAGGAGTGCATTTTGTCGAAATGGAGGAAATGGCAGAACTAGGAAGTGGTGCGACACGCAAAGTCATCTCCTTGAACCTATCTCGTGTGGCGTGTATGGCTGTTGCCATGAATGCTGACGCAAAAAAGGCGATGGTAAAAGTGGCAAGAGACTACTTTTCGCAAACCATGACACCCGAGGTTATGGAAAAGAGCATGGAGTCAACCATCATTCTTTATCGTGGTGTCAAAGGAAAAGCTCAAGTGCAAGTCATCTTCGATACCGATACATTTTGGCTCTCTCAGCAGAGAATGGCAGAGTTGTTCGGGGTAACAGTTCCTACTATCAATTATCATCTTGACCAAATTGATAAAAGTGGGGAAATCCATTTGTCCGATGCAATTAGAAAAATTCGAATACCTTCGGACAAATGGTCTGGAGAAGTCTTGATGTATAATCTTGATGTAGTGATTGCCGTTGGCTATAGAGTGAACAGTTATGAGGCAACTCAGTTCCGTATCTGGGCTACCGGTGTTTTGAAGGAGTACTTGAAGAAAGGTTTCGTTCTGGATGATGAACGTCTGAAAGGCAAAAACGTTTTTGGAGCGGATTATTTTGATGATTTGCTGGAGCGTATTCGTGAGATACGTACCTCTGAGCGCAGGTATTATCAAAAGGTAACTGATATTTACAGTGAGTGTAGTGTTGATTATGACAAAAACTCAGAAGTTACACTTGCTTTTTTCAAGACTGTTCAGAATATCATGCATTATGCTGTTTCTGGTCAGACTGCCGCTGAAATCGTATATCATCGTTCTGATGCAGAGCGTCCACACATGGGATTGACAACTTGGAAAAATGCGCCCAATGGCAGGGTTATCAAGAGTGATGTGACTGTTGCTAAGAATTATCTTTCAGAAAAGGAAGTAGAAGAATTAAATCTGCTTACCACTCAGTATCTGGACTATGCAGAACTTCAAGCCAAAAATCATGTGCTTATGACAATGTCGGATTGGAAGCGAGCTTTAAATCGTTTTCTCGAATTCAATCAACTTGAAGTTTTGATAGATAAGGGAACAATATCTCATCAGCAAGCAGAAGAGAAAGCTGTAGCCGAATATGAAAAATTCCGAATCATTCAAGATCGTGAAATCATGTCCGACTTTGATCAGCAGCTGAAACTATTGTTGAATGGGCGATGAGATATTATGAATGATTAAAGTGAGAGGATGATTTGGTACCATTCTCTCACTTGTTTGATTGTCTACAACTAACTGATAACTAGTTGATAATTTGCCTATTTTACATCTTATGCAGTGGACTGCGTATTTTTACGCACCGAATATATCAATGACTATTTCAACACTTTGGGAAGTAAAATCGTTATCGCGATTCCTAAAACAGCCATGGCAGAACACCAAGTCACAGCCTTCCAAATCACTGCCGAGTGTAAAATCTCTGTATTTGCCACAATGATGCAGACGAAAAAAGAAGATAGGGCAACCAGTATTATAATGGTGATGTAAAATGCGGTAGCCGGGATGGGAATGAAGTTGGCGGCTTTCTTAATTCTTCGCTCGGCTTCTTTGCATTTGTTCTCTATCTGGCCGACAAAATTACAGAGAAGGGTAGCTCCGAATTTTAGAGCCAGATTTTGCATTTCGTCTGAAATGTATGGTTCACACTTCTGGATGGATTCGGACAGTTTTTCAACTTTTGTTCGCAACTCATGCACATTGTCATTCAGTTTGGCCAGTTCCTTTACGTTTAAATTAAGCAGGCGGTTTTCTTCCTCTAAAAATTCGTTGTGAGGATTGCTTTTTACCGTCTTAGCTTCATTCATTTCAGCTGTGAAATCAAATTTCTCCCTCATAGCTTATCGTTTTAATCCTATTTTCGGTTTCTTCCCTAACGAACGACTGGCTGCACGAGCGCATCTGCGAGCCCATTGCAAATCGTCTTCGTCCTTGTCGCGCCACGGAAGGTCGCTTTGAGAACCTCCACCACCTCCATCGGTTGTTACATTGGGAGTATCTATCAGTCCAACAAATATAGCTACAGCCATATCGGTAAGTTCCTGACAGTTGGCAATAAACCTATAATCAAATTCGTCATTGAAACAGTCAAGAACTTTTTCCGGGATATAGAATCTGTAATCCTTACCTTCATAGCTGAGGGTATAGGAAATCATATCCTGACTATATGTGAGATATTGGGTATAGTCAATAGGAGCAACCTTATGTATCGCTGCCTGTTGAACGGCTTTGGGAGCATTATTTCTAATGACGGTAGCTGACTGATGGTGCAGTTTCTCCCATGTCGCAGGAAGTTTCGAGACCATCAGGTTCCTGCCGATTCCCAATTCTGAAGCCTTGTATTTGGTGTTTCCATTCATGAGGGCATATCCACGAAGAATACCTTTCTTGTCCTCTCTTTCATGGACGGTATAACCTTTCCGTATAAGAGTGTTCTTGTACTCATCCCATGACCATGATGGCATTGCTTTCAACACCTCCATACAGTCCCGGTTCACTTGTGGAATGTTACGATTTCTGATTTGTTCTGCAGTCGTCCAGCCACGTTTCTTTGCCACTCGCTCGGCGGCACGTTGCGCCCGAAGATGAATGTTATGGTCGTTGTTGATATTGCCATTTTCATCCAAACGGCAGACCGCAGCATGGAGGTGGGGAACTTCGCCTTTGGATTCTGTATGCAGCCAAACAGAGTATTTACTGTTAGCTAAATTGGTTGGACAGGAACGGATTTTTCCATCCTTGCCGGTAATCACCTGTTTGTCGAACTCCTCGGCGAAATCTTGCCAAAGTTTTTGCCAATCTTCGATGTCATAGAATTGGGTATGTTTGGGCGATGGACTCAACTCGATTCTGATAACGGAGTTCTTTATCGGGCGATGCTGGGATATGGTCAACTGCATGGAGTTCCATATCCCCATAGCGTCCGGTTCTGAGGGCAACAGATTGTCCAATACCCGATAAATTTTCTCCGGATGCTTCTTATGTTGTGATTCACCGGTAATGTAACGGAGGTCGTTGATGCCGTGCGATATGGCTTTGGCTTTTGCAATCATTCTTCTTCGGATTTAAGGTTGGACGGAATTTTGTTCTTCTCTTTTACAGTATTCAGGAACTGGCAGACACTTTCGGCTACATTGCCAAGTTCCTTGAGCCAGTTGACCATGAACGGAATCTGATTGAACATTGCCATGCGCTGCTTTGTGGACATTCCGTGTAGGGCGGAGGTGTATTTTACGAGGTCTGCCCGACAATCGTCCAGATTCTGCAACAGGGCTGCTTCTTCTTTCGTAAGTCTCACTTTGGGCTTGAAGTTATAGGCACACGACAATAGGTAATCACTTATGGTCATACCGCATTGGGTAGCCATTGATTTTATATACTCCTTTTGAGTAGGAGTGACTTTCGCTCCGATGAAGACGTTTCTGGTTTCTTTAGAGGAGTTCGATGTATTTTCAATATCTTCTTTCATTTGAATCATTGTTATAATTGTGAATAGGTGCGAGCTTGCGAGTACCGCACCGGCGAGGGAACTGAGCAGGCAAGAGTGCCAGTGTACAACCGTAACGTAGTGAGGTTATACCTTGGCATATCTTGCAACAGATACCTGTTGATGCTTTCCGGCAAGCCATATTGGATGTACATACAGAATCGGCAGACGGATTTGAACCAGAAACTAAGATATTCATCTAAAAGAGGGGGGATAGAATGAATACCTTGTGTGCAACCCCTGACTACTTTGCTTTATTCTTATATATACGCCCCGACAATAAAGTAAAGTTGAACTCAATAATGGTATTCTGGATTGAAGGCATAATCTTTCCCTTCTTTTATAACCATTTGTTTGTCACTGAGCAATGTTGCGACCTTTACCGCCTTGTTATAACCGAGTTTTATACCCTGTAATCCGTAACCCTCTTGCAAGCGTTCTATATAATCATCGTAATTGTTGATGTTGCCATTGGCAAAAACGGCATTCAATGCTGGACGATGTACATTCTTTGGAATCTCCTTGTCCGGATCGAACGGTCCTTTGGTTGGTCGTCCGGTCTTCTTCTCTTTTGGCAGATAGGACTCTACCGGTTCGGGTATGGCTTCCTCGTTTATGCGGAAAGCGAAAGGTTCAAACTCACGGTCGCGGATATGCACGGCTTCGACCACGCTTATGGTCTTGTCCTCTTTATCCACCTCGATCTGCATAATGGTTTCCGCTTTATTGTTGAGTTCAGTGCCGATGTGACCACGAGCATGTTCGTCATTCTTGTTCTGATGCAGTACGGTATGGATGTGAATCTGTCTGTCGTCCGTCCACTGCATGAATTTGGAGATGATATCGGTAGATTCACCGGGAGAATTGATGTCATACAGGAAATCACGAATGCCATCTATGATGACCAATCCCAAATCCGGTATTGTGCCAATGGCCTGTTCGACTATCGCCAGACGTAGTTTAGGGGAGAACTTGCGTAGAGCCAGCATGAGCAGATTATCCGGTTTCTTGTCTTCCGGCAATTCAGCTAAACGTAGGATTCGTTTCAATATCTGCTGGCAATGATGTCGTCCTTGCTCCGTGTCGATGTACAGAATATTTCGCTTATTATCGGGAAAAGTGGACCGATAATGAAGAACGGTGCTGTTTCTCAATGCCGATGCGACTATGGCCGATACGTTAAAGGTTTTCTTGCTTTTGGCTTTTCCGATGGACGCACTGAAGTTTCCTAATGTACCGATAACAGCATCGTCTACCATCAGCACCACTGGCGACTGCTCGTAGGTATTCGTCACGCTCACGATTGAATCTTCCATGTAAACCGCCAATTCTTCACATGAAGGAGTCGTATTGTCCGTCTTCTCCATCTTTACCAGTTTTTCGGGTTCGGTTTACGACGATGGGATGCGAGCATGGACTCATTCTCTTCCTCAAAACTTTGCGGAGCCGGAGTCTTTCGGGAAGATTCCAGCCATCTATCCAGTTCATCACGATAGATGTAGAGATGTTTTCCTTGTTTTATAACCGGAATATCATCCTTTTTGACCTTGTAATAAAAGGTTGACAACGGCATTTTAAGATAGTTGCAAGCCTCCTGTACGGTCATGGGAACGTGCGTGTTCTCTTTGGTTTCGTACTGCTTGGAAAGTTTCTCCGTTAGCAGATTTTCCATACTTGCGATTCTGTCGCATAGTTCGCCCACCACAGTCGGCAGGTCGTTGAATGTCAGTTGGTCTTTTTCCATATTATACTCTTTTAATCGTTTAATATACTGCGAACCAACTCAATGAAACCTTGCAGAACAATACAGACCGGATTAATTATTTCGTCTGCATGCGTTTTTTTAGTCTGAGTTACTATTATCTGTTTCTAAATGGAAGCGATAATCGCCTTTATCGGGCACGTCAATAGGAATCTGACTAGGAACTTGATCCCGTAAATTAAGTTTGAGATATTCAAGAGTCGCATTTTCGAGTTCGTGAGGAAATGAAGACTTGATAAAAATGGCTCTTTTTGCCAATGATACTCCCAAGCGTTCACCTACATTCCATGCCAGATGGCGAAGTCCCGGTGATCTCAGTGGATTATCTATATTGGAGCGAATGGGCTTGTATAAATCGGATCTATCACAGGCCATATACTCAATATTAGAAATGAGGATTGCAATAGCTTCTTTAGACAGATAGGGTGCGGTTTTAATAGTTACATATTCACGAATAGCATTCATGACTTCTACTTGTTTTTCTGCTTCTTTCTTTTTGATGTTCTCTCGTATTGTATCATAATTATCTATAACTGAATTATTGGGCTGTTCAATAGTTTGAATTTCATCTGCACAATCGGTTTTTATTTCGAAACCAGAGTCAGTAATAATAGGAGATTGCCGGTCAAAAGAAAAATTGATTGGATTCTTCGTCAACCATGTGTAGAAAAATCGTTGCAGTAGACCACACAATAGGATTGTAACCACAAGGCCGATTATAACTGGAGTCGTTATTGTTGTGGTATTGATTTTGTGATAAGTGAATAGGTAAGTGTCTACTGCCACATAGGCAATTACCAATAATGCAAGAATAAAACTTATCCTCTTGGTCCGAATTTGAGTATTATTTGTCATCTGCTGCAAGTATTTGAAATGGTTATATGGCAAAGTTATGTGCTATATTCCAGATATATATAATTAGTGATGACGAATCGCTCAATATTTGTAAAAAATAACGGTTAGAGTATGATTTCAGACTAAAAATCATACTCTAACCGCTTAAAAATAGGGATAAGTGGCTGTCAGTCCTTCCGTGTCAAGGTAATCTTCTTGCTAGCTTCACGTTTGTTGGCATCCACTACTTTGATATACCTTTGAGTGGTGGTGATACTCTTGTGTGCCATGATGCTCTGTATGGTGCGGATGTCCGTTCCGGCAGCTGCTTGTAGCGTTGCAAATGTTCTACGATACGAGTGAAATGTTATGTTCTTGGTAATTCCGGCAGAACGAATCCACTCTTTCATTGGGATTTGCGTCCAACTACGCATAAGTCCCTTGAATACCAAACCTTTCTTTTCAGAATTATAGCCTATCAATCCCAATGCTTCTTCACTAATAGGAATGATATCTTCCGCTTTGTTTTTTTGTGTAATGATATGTACGCATTTCCCTCCGGCTGAGTAGTCTACAATATCTTCCCAGCATAGTGCGAGTATATCACTGATACGTAAACTGGTCATACATGAAAACAGCGATGCTATTTTCAGAATGGGCTTCTTGCACGGTGTTTCAGCCAACTTGTACAGTTCATCTACAGACAGATACTCCTTGACTACATCCTCTGTTTCAATCTTATCCAAAAAATCATTGACATTGGTCTTTATCATTCCATTGCGGTAGAGTATTTTCAGGAATCCCCTGAAGGTAGACCAGTATCCCGATGCGGAGTTTCGTGTTATGCGTCCTTTGCGTCTCAGTTTTTTAGCTGTGAGCAGATACTCCCGAAACTTGTTGCAAAGGTCTATGTCAATCTCTTCAAAAGTACATTTACCATGTACGAAGTTGTTGAAATGCAGATAGACAAACTCCCATTTCTGGTCATGCTTACGGAGTTGCTTGCGATAATGCTCCAAGAAGTCTGCCTTGAGTTTGTACTTGTCAAAGAAGTCATACCGTTCATTGACAACTGACTCGAACCTGCGGCAACGGATGGCTTCGGCTTTCTCGGTCATTACCTCGTTGAAATTCTGTTCTCGTTTGTTTCTCGGATTGGCATAGACATAGATGCCAAGCGATTCATGACGGATAACTTTCATAGTCTCTTTGTCTCGATACCCAGGATAATAATCTAGATAGAAAGACATCATTCTACCTTTTAACGGACGTGTTCTCAACGTTACTGTTTTACATTCATGCATACTAATATATTTTTATGGTTATTATTAATTCGCTGGCAAAACTCTGTAATGTAATCATGCAGATTATCTACAGCAGAGATTAATTTTTGAATAATTAATGGATAGCGACAAATTAGATTATTTGTGAACACCCATAACCCTGTCAAACTCTACTTTTAGGAATCGGACGAACCGTCCGTTCTTCTCGCGATTGATCTGATGGAATTGCAGAATTCCGTAAACAGAGTCGCGGGAGAGTTTGAATTTTTCCATAGCCTCCTTGACGGTATAGTATTCCGCTTTGCTCTCCTGTTCTGAACTCTTCGAGAGGTCGAAGTGGAGCTTTGAGTAGAATATCTGCCCATGTTCCTTCTTGGATGGGATATTGTTCCGATACACCTGCGAACGGATGGCGACGCGTGTCATACCGTATTTTTCCTGAATATCTTCCGGTGTGTACCATTCGGTCAAGTCGGAATCCACCTCGTATTTGGCAAAGGCAGCATCGATATGTTTCTTGCTATAATAGTTGAATTGGCGTATTCGTACCTTCGGAACTTTGTGCTGCCGTGTATAAGTCCACACCCATTTGGCGTTGACCTTATATTTCTCTGCAATTTCTTCAGCAGTGTAATACTCAGTGATGTCGAAGTCCTCTTTAGGCATGATGCGCTCATACGGTTTGGTTTTCATCATTAGTTCGATGTCAGCACGACGAATGAGCGACTTCTTACCACTGATGCGTGAAGCCCGAAGTTTGGATTCCTTTACCAATTTATATATGTATTGTCTGGTTACGCCCATCAACTTTGCTGCTTGGGCAAAAGAGAAGAAATCCTGTCCCTCGGCGGCTTGTCGAGGTTGCAATAATTCTTGCGATCGTTTCAACTGTCGCTTACGTTCCCGGATGCGCTCCTTGTAGCCAAGATTGGAACACTGGTGGCTACAATAACAGGTCGTTGTTTTTTGAGCTATGAATGGCTTTCCGCACCATTGACAAATCTTTCTTACTTCCATATTTTCCTCCTTTACATTGGGGATAATTTCGCCTTATTTCTCCCGATTTTTGTCAATACATGTAAACCACTGTCAACACACGTCAACTAATGCGTCACTGTGACATTCGGGCTAACCGTGAATTTCTGTCGCGGTAGAAATATGATAGAAAAATATAGATAAAAACCGTTATCTCCAAATACGGACTGGAAAGTGTTAGAATATAAAAGTCGCTGAAATACAGCGACTTTATTCTAAATGGTTATAGTTAGTTATGGCAGTTTCTAAGCCATCACTTTCCGATGCAAAAAATCTATCAGATCATCTTTGTGTTTTTCTTAGCCTGTTTTTCCGAAAATATCAACCCAAAAACATCCGCACAAAATTTAACAGGTTCTTACAAAGAAAGACTTTTCATTTGAAAAACCAAAAAGGTGCAGAAAGCAATATTGCTTTTCTACACCTTTTCACCAACACACACATCAAAAAAATCTATTTATTGAGCATTCTGAATCATTTCCGGAGCTGCCGTAATATATATTTCCACTCTCCTATTTTGCGCACGCCCTTCCGGAGTCGCATTCGATGCCACCGGATCATTCCAGCCGAATCCTTTTGCAGAAACACGACTCGAACGGACTCCGTCACTGACCAAGTAATTGACGACCGACTCTGCACGTTGCAGAGACAAACGTTCATTAAGTTGTTGACTTCCAGTATTGTCTGTATAACCGAAAACTTGTACATTCGTCTCAGGGTTCTGTACCAAATTTTGAGCGAGTTTATTTAAATCGGCTTTAGAAGAAGCATTTAACTGAGAAGAATTAATCGCAAATAAAATTCCATTCTCAAAAGTAACCTTTATCGCCTGCAAATTATTACTGTCTTTTACTTTCTCGATCTGTGCATTTTTTAGCTGAGCTTCAAGTTCCTGCTGCTGCTTATCCATTTTCCGACCGATCAAAGCTCCTGTACCAGAGCCTACAGCAGCACCGATCAAAGAACCTATCCATGCACCTTTGCCACCTCCTACCAATGCCCCGATCCCTGCACCTGCTGCAGCACCAGAACCAGCACCGATAGTAGCACCTTGACCGGTTTTAGACATACCTTGCCATGCAGAACATCCCGTTCCTGTCAATAAGCTGATACACAATACTATAATTATTCCATAACGGAACTGTTTACCATATCTATTCATCATTTTCAAACTTTTATTTTCAATAAAACAGTAAAAGGTTATAGAAAGTTCTATCTTAACTATTAAAATATTTGCAATTTTCTCCAATAAAATCTATACGAGTTTGTTTAGACCTTGCTCGAGTCGACTTTAAAAACATTTTTCTTGTCTTCACAAGAATAACAACAGGTTACCTAAAGAATAAAAATGTAAAAAACAGATCGAAAAAAATAAAAACGAACTAACTGATTTTCTGCATCGGAAAATTTAAATTGGTCCTAAAAAAGAACCATTCTCGCTTTCTATGGTTATTATAATAAAATGTTCCTATAAAAATAAATTACCAAATGAAAAGACTAAAGCAGATAACAATAGTACTGGTTTTATCAGGATTTATTTTCACTCAAAATCCATACGCCCAAAATAATATAGTAAAAACAAAATCCGAAAATAGCGAAATTGTTCTTCCTCCTCTTCCTTATGCCGAAAACGAATTAGAACCGTACATCAGTGCACAGACAGTAATGCTTCATTATGGTAAGCACCTAAAAGGCTATATTGATAATGTAAATCGTTTAATAAAAGAAATATCTAATCTGGAAGGAAAAGACTTGGAAACAATTGTCAAACAATCGGAAGGCTCTCTCTATAATAATGCCGCCCAAGCATGGAATCATATTTTTTATTTTGACGCTTTTTCTCCGCATGCACAACATTTACCATCCGGCAACTTAGAAAAACAAATAAATAAACAGTGGGGAAACTTCGAAAATTTTAAAACAGCATTCACCAATACGGCAAATAATTTATTTGGCTCAGGATGGGTATGGTTAATCAAAAATAAAAACGGAACACTGGATATTATTGGAGAAAGTAACGCAGGTAATGTTTTAAAAGGAAATGGAAAACCTCTATTAGGCGTCGATATTTGGGAACATGCTTATTATTTAGATTACCAAAACCGAAGAGCAGAACACATCGACGGACTTTGGAATATCATAGACTGGAGTATTGTAGATAGAAGATATAATGAATAAACGAATATAAACAAAAAGGAGTGATAATATCACTCCTTTTTGTTTGAAATATCTATAATATAAATTATTTCTGCTTATTCTGCATATGTTTAGAATAACGGCTCATAAACTTATCAACACGTCCTGCAGTATCCACCAATTTCTGTTTTCCGGTAAAGAACGGATGTGAAGTATTCGTGATTTCAAGTTTTACCAACGGATATGTTACCCCGTCTATCTCAATAGTTTCTTTAGCAGCTACAGTAGAACGAGTAATAAATATGTCATCATTAGACATATCTTTAAATACTACCGGACGATAATTCTCAGGATGAAGACCTTTTTTCATTATTATATCTTTTTAATTATTTCAAATAATATAAATCCACGTTGGTAAGCGTGACTTTTTTGTAATGGCTCGCAAATGTATAAAGAAATTCTTATACACGAAAATTTTTCCAATTCTTTTTACAAAAACAAGGAATAATAGAAACCCATCTAATTTTTACATAAAACTATTTTTGAGTAAACTTTAAACAGGCTCTTAATATCTCTTATCATGAATAGAGAAATTATAAAATATAAAGGGCTACTGCTTTTTTAAAATTTAATCTTGTATTTTTGTAACTAATTAATTAAGATATATTCATACAAAATGTTCAGTTTTTTCAAGAAAAAAAATAGCCAAACACATAAACTTTGCTACGAAGTAGATCTTCATTCTCACATCCTTCCGGGAATAGATGATGGATCACCGAATACAGAAAAATCGATCGGCTTAATCCGCGAAATGCAAAATTGGGGAATTAGAAAAATTATCGCAACTCCTCATATTGCAGAAGAAACTTTCGAAAATACTCCAGAAACTATAAAAAATGCATGGGATTTATTGAAGGCCACACTCAAGACTGAAGGTATCGAACAAGAAATTTGTTATTCTGCCGAATATCGCATCGATGACGGTTTCATACGAATGTTTGAATCGAATCAGCTAATCCCTCTTCCCGATAACTATCTATTAGTTGAAAATTCTTTTATACAAGCTTTCTGGAATTTAGATGAACTGCTTTTTCAACTGCAATTGAAAGAATTCAAACCCATTCTTGCACATCCCGAAAGATATGCCTACTATCATAATCAAAAAAACATATATACGACAATGCACAACAATGGTTGTGCATTTCAAGTAAACCTTTTATCTTTTTCCGGATATTACGGAAAAAGTGTAAAAGAAGCAGCTTTTTGGCTCGCAGAGCAAGGCTATATCGACTTTTTAGGAACAGATTTACATAATATGAACCATGTCCAGGCAATCAGTAATTTTTTGACGACAAAAGACTATACCAAATTGATAAGTAAAATCAACATCAAAAACGATATGCTTAAATAAAATACTCTTGCATAATGTTCAGCGTAATGGGATTCATGTTAGCCGGTATTTTTATCGGCTATTTTCTAAAACAGCAAAAAAAGCTATTCAAAATTATCGGGAAACTGAATATGTGGATTATCTTCCTTCTTTTATTCAGTATGGGGCTTTCCATAGGCAACAACAAAAGCATCATAGAAAGTCTCGATCATTTTGGCATAACAGCAATAATAATAGGACTTGCAGCCACTGCCGGCAGTGTATTGTTATCTATACCTCTTTATAAATTTCTATTTAAAAGACAATCTGATAAATGAAAAGCAGTTTCATCATTTTATGCTGTTTTATTACCGGCATCTTATTAGCATATTATCGATACGTTCCGGACATATTCCTGACATATGACTACAGCAACTACATATTACCGGTCATGATGTTCTTTGTTGGCATAGGAATAGGCGGCGACATTAAAAGATTATATGTCCCTATCAAGAAATATAAACTAAAAATCATACTAATCCCCTTGGCAACCATTTTCGGTTCAATCATCATTACAGCACTTATCTCTCCGCTATTCGATATTACAACAAAAGAAACAATTGCCATCGGGTCTGGTTTTGGTTATTACAGTTTATCTGCTATATTCTTAAATAAATTAGCCGGATATGAAATAGGAATGATGGCTCTTATCAGTAATATGACCCGTGAGATAACAGCACTCCTTTTTATACCCATTTTAGCTCGTTATTGCGGGAAACTATCTCCTATCTCTGCGGCAGGGGCCACATCTATTGACACGACATTGCCTATTATTGCAAAAAGTTGCGGAGAACAATTTATCGTCATTTCTATATTTCATGGTATCCTTGTCGATATCTCTGTCCCTATTATTATAAGTCTATTATACTATTTTTAAGCAAAATGACCCGCTCTGAATTTTACAGGAATATTTTTTACGATTTAGAGTCCATCTATATTTTTCAATAAAAAATACCATCAAGTCATTTTTGCGTTTTATTCCGGTTTTAGCAAAATCGAGTATAGAGTCTTCAAAAACTTAAATATACCAGCGATTTCATCGCTTAAAATGATTAGAAATACTCTTTTTTACTTTATAATCTTTCCTACCTTCTCCATTTTATCTCCCTAAAAATTAATTCACAAAGATACCATTCTTATTAAAATACAAACATTTTAACACTTTACAAACAATTTATTACTGAAAAATGTTGATGCTTTTTGATTTTATAGTACCTTTGAACAGTATTTAGGTGAAAATTAAGGCTGAATTAAAAAAACAGCTTGTATAACAAATGTAACTTATGAAAAAGATTGTATTTTTCTCTCTTTTAGCATTATTATCATTCGATATTAATGCTCAAAATGCTTCAGAAGATTCAATTACAACCAAAAACAGTTTCGTTGTTACTCGTTTTAAAAGTAATTGGTTTCTTAATTTCGGGGCTAATGCAAATGTTTATTTAGGACAAAATGACAGTAAATTGGATTTTGGGAAACGCATAGCACCCGGATTCACAATTTCTGCAGGAAAGTGGGTAACACCATGGTTAGGTGTACAATTAGGATTAGACGGAATGCAATTAAAAGGTGCAGCTCCTGCTGCGGGAATGGCGTATGTGAAAAATGACGAACTTCTCTCTAACGGCTATTACAAACAAAAATGGTTCTCATTTATGCCTCATGCAGATTTAATGGTAGATATGGCTAATTTATTCGGTAAATACAAAGAAAATCGAGTATATAATCCTATTATTACGGGAGGTGCGGGATTCATAGCAGACTCTAAAGGTGGTAATTACAGCCAAGCCGTACAATTTGCATTTATCAATAAATTCAGAGTAAGTAAAGCTTGGGATATCAACTTGGACATAAAAGGAGCTTGGATCGGAAATGACTTTGATGCAGAAGGTGGATCAAGAGGTGATGGATTATTCTCTGTGGGTTTAAGCGCAACTTACCGGTTTAAGACCCGCAAATTCGTACCTTATCAGCCCAAATATATCAAAGACACTAAAGCTGCCAACGAATGGAAAGCAAAATATGATGCTGCCAATAATAAAGCCGGTCGTTTGCAAGCAGAAAATAATGATTTAAAAGAAGCTTTGAAAAATGCTAAGAATACTAAGACTCCGGTCAAAGAAGTTGTAAAAGAACCTGTAAAACCGCAGCTTATTATTTACTATACAGCAGATTCTTATTCGATCAAAGATAAAGATATGATCTTATTAAAAGCTCTTGCTAAAGAAATGAAGAAAAATCCTGACAGCAAATACGAAATATGCGGATATACAGACAGTAAAACCGGAACTCCTGAATATAATTCTGCATTAAGAGAAAAACGCGCAAATAATGTTATTAATACCTTAATTCGTTTAGGAGTTGATAAAGATCAATTGGTTAAGAAAACAAGTGACCAAACATTAAATCAGTTCGGAGCATATGCACTTGACAGAGCTGTTACTATTACAAAAATCTAAAATTAATAATTTCAATATCAAAAAATTATTAATTACCTGAATTTTTATTTTTCAAAAAGAGGGTGTATCAAAATTCCGATACATCCTCTTTTCATATCCATCGGTAAAGAATG